>JBDTDW010000169.1:0-5451 GCA_039922855.1 Candidatus Nanopelagicales bacterium
GACCGGCGGCGAGCTCGATCATCAGCTCGTCCCTGGTGGTCTTGGCAAGCACGCTGGCGGCGGCGACCGAGGCGCACGTCAGGTCGGCCTTGACCCGGGTCGTGACCGACGCCGTGAGCTCGTAGGCCCGACCGGTCCCCTCCAGCTCGAAGAGGGTGGGCGCGGGCCGGGACAGCCAGTCGTACGAGCCATCGAGCAGCACGTGGTCGGGCCGGTGCGGCAGCTGGGCCAGAGCCCTCTCCCCCGCGGTACGCAGGGCGCGCAAGATGCCGACCCGGTCGATCTCGTCGGCACCGGCGTGCCCGACCGCCCACGCCGGTGCCCAACGACGCAGCCGGGGCACCAGTGCGCGACGGGCCTGTGCGGTCAGCAGCTTGGAGTCGCGCAGCCCGGTCGGTGCGGTACGTACGCCCGCGTCGATGAGCACCACCCCCACCGAGACCGGACCGGCCAGCGACCCGCGACCCACCTCATCGACGGCGGCCAGCCAGCGCACGCCCGAACGCAGCAGCTCGCGCTCGACGCGAAGGGACGGTGCCCGGCTCATGACCGGCCCGTCGCGTCCCACCCGGCGGGGCGCTCGCCGGGTCGAGGTTCATCGGGCGGCGAGGAGCCGTACCGCATGGTCAGTTCCACAGCTCGAACGGCTCGTCGATGGTGTCCCCGGCCAGCATGGGGGCCAACAGCTCGGGTAGTCGACCAGGGAAGAACCGCTCCCCGGCTGCGCCGGCTCGGCGCACCCGGGCAGGTGACCACCAACGGTGCCCGACGTACTCCTGCAGCTCCTGCGGCGTGCGACCGGCCGCTTCGGGCCCGGGCGCCGCGCGGTCCAGGCGCGCGACCACGACATGTTCGTGCTGGAGGGTGCGGACGTGCCGGCGCAGGTAGGTCGTGCTGCGCCGCCACCGGGTCGGCTCGACCTGCTCGACGGTGAGCGCGAACCCAGTCTCCTCGGCGATCTCGCGCACGGCTGTCTGCGCGACCGTCTCGCCCGGCTCCATGCCACCACCAGGCAGCTCCCACCACGTCCCGGTCTCGGGCATCGTGGGGTCGACCGTGGCGAACAGCAGCAACCGGCCGCCCGGATCGAGCAGCACGACTCGCACACTGGTGCGTTCCACATCGAAGTCCGGCCATGTCGTGTGGTCGCCGGGCACGCCGGGATCGCTGACGGGCTCGCAGGGGTCGAGGGTGCGCCGCACAGTGCGAAGGCTAACCCGCGCCCACACCGTTGCCGGGCAGGCCTGTCCCACCGCTGCCGGTCGGTGCCGGTGTTGACGACGGTGCGGTCGATGCCGGAGGTGAGCCCGTGGGTGCCGGTACGGTGGCGAACACCGCCGGCGGTGGCAGGCGGTTCCAGTCACTGATGGGCCAGACCACCGCCATCACAGGGCCCACGACGTCGGACAGCGGAACCGTTCCGTTCTGGACGTCGAGATGGTAGCGGGAGTCCTCGGAGCGAGCCCGGTTGTCCCCGAGGACGAAGATGCGCCCGGCCGGAACGAGCAGGTCGAACCGAACCTGGTCGGTGCCACCGGGCGCGAGGTACGGCTCATCGAGGCTGACCCCGTTCACCTGGATGCGGCCTTGGAGGTCGCAGCACACTACGTGGTCGCCGGGCAGTCCCACGACCCGCTTGACCAGGTCGTCGCCCGCGTCCGTGGGCAGCAGCCCGACCCAGGTCAGCAGCGACCGGACCGCGGCAGAGGGGCCACTGCCCGGCTCGGACGGCGGGAGCCAGCCGCCGGGGTCCGCGAACACGACCACGTCGCCACGCTTGATGTCCGTGCCGGTCAGCTTGGAGACCAGGATCCGATCGTTGATCTGCAGCGTGGGCAGCATCGAGCCGCTGGGGACCCAGAACGCCTGCACGAGGAACGTACGCACCAGCACCGACAGCAGCAGCGCAACCACGAGAACGACCACCGTGTCCCAGCAGGCCGAACCCTTCTTCGCCGGGACCGGCCTGCGCGCAGTGCCGCCCGTGGGCGGGCCGCCGCCCTCAGACTCGGTGCCCACATCCACGGATCTCATGGGCTCACCGGGGACGCGAGCCCCGGCTGGTCGAAGGTCGCAGGAATCTGCAGCAGCTGGCGGTCTGAGAGCGGCCAGATCACGGCGATGGCACGGCCGATCACCTTGTCGTCAGGGACGAATCCGCCGCCCGGGTCCCCGAGGTGGGACCGGCTGTCGCTGCTGCCGGAGCGGTGGTCCCCCATGACCCAGAGCTTGCCCGGCGGGACGACGACGTCGAACGGCTGGTCACTGGGGTTGTCCCCCGGGAACAGATAGCTGCGCTCGTCGAGCGGTACGCCGTTCACCATGACGCGCCCCTGTGCGTCGCAGCACTTGACGTGATCACCGGCAACCCCTACCACCCTCTTGATGAAGTCGCTCTCGTTCGGCGGTGCGAAGCCGATGAGGGAGCCGAACCAGGACGCCACCTTGGCGAGCTGGTTCGTCGGAGCCGAGATGGCGACCTCGGGTGCGAAGGAGTCGACACCGTTGAACACGACGATGTCGCCACGAGCTATGGGGCGGGTGTGGAAGACGACCTTGTTCACCAGCACTCTGTCACCGATGTGGAGCGTGTTCTCCATCGACCCGCTAGGAATGAAGAACGGCTGCACAACGAACGTCTTGACTCCGAACGCGACCGCGAAAGCAATGAACAGCAGCACAGGAAGTTCGACCCAGAAGGGCCAGGAGTCGGTCGGCAGCCGCCGTTGCCCGGGATGGCGCCTCGCACCTGTCGGCGTCGGTTCGCCGGTGGCATGGCGGGCGCCGCGGGTCGTCGTGTCGGCGCGGGGGTCGGTCGCGGCGTGGCGCGCGACCGGGGCGGATGCGGCGTTGACCGGGGCGAGCAGGTCAGCGCTCGCTGCATGACGAGGCGCGCTGGCCAGGGGCTCAGGCAGCGGGTCGGTTCCTACCTCCGGATCGGCCCCACGCTCGGGAAGTGCCTCGACCGTCGCCGCGGTCGTTGCCGCCTCCGGTACGGCCGGGGCCGGCAACGCCACGTTGGGAGGGGGCAGCTCGTGGCGAAGGTGCGGCGACGGTGGGTCCAGCAGGGGCATCGCAACCGCAGTTGCCGCCACGGAGGAGGTGCGCGGCGACGCCGAGGACGTCCGCTCGCTGCTCATGGTCCGACGAGGATAACCGCTGGTGATGACCGAGCCGGGCGCAGCCGGATCCGGGTCGGCGCGCGAACTCAGCCCTTGGGGACGTTGTCGCGCTTCTCCTTGATCTTTGCCTTCTTGCCGCGCAGCTCGCGCAGGTAGTACAGCTTGGCGCGTCGTACATCGCCGCGCGTCACGAGCTCGATCTTGTCGATGATGGGGGTGTGCAGCGGGAACTTGCGCTCCACCCCGACCCCGAAGCTGACCTTGCGGACGGTGAAGGTCTCACCGACCCCGCCGCCCTGGCGCCCGATGACCACGCCCTGGAACACCTGGATCCGCGAGCGGGTTCCTTCGATGACCTTCACGTGGACCTTGACCGTGTCACCAGCCCGGAAGTCGGGGATGTCGGTCTTGAGCGAGGTCGCGTCGACGGCGTCGAGAGTGCGCATGAACTTCTCCTCGTCGGTGCCTCAGGTCACCCACGGATGTCTGGTGGTGTGCGATGGGGTAGGACACCGGCCGGGGCCGATCCCGCGTGCCGCGCCCCCTGAGGCAGGAGCACACGCGCGTGCCGTACGCCGGTCAGTGTGCCACAGCAGCGCTCGGGCGCCGAAATCGCGCGCTGCCGGCTCTGCTCAGTCCGATCGCAGGTCGGGTCGGCGTTGCTGCGTCCGCTGTTGCGCCTGCTCGCGTCGCCAGGTCGCGATCCGGGCGTGATCGCCGGAGAGCAGGACCTCCGGCACGTCGAGCCCGCGCCAGGTCGGCGGCTTGGTGAAGGCCGGGCCCTCGAGCAGCTGCGCCATCGCCCCGGGCGCGAAGGAGTCGTCGGCGGCGCTGTCAGCGTTGCTGATCACCCCCGGCAGCAGCCGTGTGACGGCCTCGACGATCACCAGGACGGCGACCTCCCCACCGGCGAGCACGTAGTCGCCGATGCTGATCTCGTGGAGCGACGTACGACGTCGGTAGTGCTCGACCACACGGGCGTCGATTCCCTCGTAGCGCCCGCACGCGAAGACCAGCCACGGCTCACCCGCCAGCTCGGCCGCGAGCTCCTGGGTGAAAGGGCGCCCTGCCGGGGTGGGCACGACGAGAGTCGGACGCTGGTGCTCCCCGGCTGCGGACAGGACCGCGTCAAGGGCCTCCCCCCACGGCTCGGGACGCATGACCATTCCCGGACCGCCGCCGTACGGCGTGTCATCCACGCTGCGGTGGCGGTCGTGGGTGTGGTCGCGCAGGTCGTGTACCCGAAGGTCGAGAAGCCCGGCCTGCGCCGCCTTGCCGACCAGGGACAACCGCAGCGGGTCCAGGTAGTCCGGGAAGATCGTGACGACGTCCAGGCGCACGGTCAGCCGCCGTCGGACGGTTCGGGCATGGCGAGGTCGCTCGGCTCGGGCACGTCGCTGGCTCTCGACTCGGTCTCTTCACTGTTGACCGTCTCGGGCAGGTCGAGGTCGAGTAGTCCGGGCGGCGGGTCGATCACCACCCGGCGTCCGGGCAGGTCGACCTCCGGGACGATCGTCGCCACGAGGGGTACGAGCGCCTCGGACCGGCCCTCCCGGCGTACCGCGAGCACGTCCTGTGCCGGAAGGTGAATCACCTCGGCGACCTCACCGACGGCCAGGCCGTCGACCGTCACGACCGACAGCCCGACCAGTTGTCGGTCGTAGAACTCCTCCGGATCCTGCGGGCGCTGGTCCGGGTCGACGTCGGCGTGCAGCAGCACCCCGCGCAGCGACTCGGCGGTACTGCGGTCAGCCACCCCGTGCACCGTCAGCAGCAGCCGACCGCTGTGCCATCGCACCGTCTGGACCGTGAGTGGACCGGCAGAGGCCGGCTCGGTCGCCAGCACCGACCCGACGGCGAGCCGCTCATCAGGCTCGTCGGTGAGCACCTGAACGGTGATCTCCCCGCGAACCCCGTGGGGTCGACCCAGCCGCCCGACGACCAGCAGCACCAGGACTCAGCGTTCGTGGACGTCGAGGAAGTCGACGCGTACCGGCTCACCATCGGACAGCGCCGTGAGCACGGTGCGCAACGCGGTCGCGGTGCGCCCGGCCTTTCCGATGACCCGGCCCATGTCAACGGGGTTGACCCGGACCTCGAGGCTGGTGCCCGGCCCGCGGCGACCGCCGGAGCGGGCGCGTACCTGCACGTCGTCCGGGCTGTCCACGATCCCCTTGACCAGGTGCTCAAGGGCCTCCTCGAGCACGTCAGGCCTCGGTGGCAGGTGTGGTCTCGGCCACGTCGGGAGTCTCTGGCACCTCGGGCGTCGCCGGCACGTCAGGGGTCGCCGGCACGTCAGGGGTCGCCGGCACGTCAGGGGTCGCCGGCA
>JBDTDW010000170.1:0-6113 GCA_039922855.1 Candidatus Nanopelagicales bacterium
GCGACCAGACACGGATCCCTCCGCACGTCGCGGCGATCGCGCGCGGCTCCACCGAACCCTCGAACGCGGGCTGGGCGGGCAGGTCCCGTACGACATCGGCGAGCCCGACGCGGGACAGGATCGCCACCCCGTTCCACCGGGCAGCACCGTGCGCGGCGACGTGGTAGCCCAACGCCTCGACCTGGCCGGCCGGGAAGTCTTCGGTGGGAACCTTGAGCTCCTGCAGGCACAGCACGTCAGGGGCGGCGGTGGCCAGCCACGCAGTCAGTCGCTCGACCCGTACGGTCACGGAGTTGATGTTCCAGGTGGCGATGCGCACGACCGGCAGCCTAGGCGCTGCCCCTGCCCGACCTGATCGCCCGTCACGTCGGACGGGATCGGTCGACCGTTCGGGAAGGGCATGGCTCGGTCGGCGGGTTTCCGAGAACGACGGCGTCCGTGGTGCCGCGTCATCGCAGAGGAGCTCGTATGAAGGATCTGCTGGCCTGGGTCCGCGCCTGGGAGCTCACGACCCGCCCGGTGCACCCGCAGACCCGTGAAGCACTCGAGCGGCGTTGGGAGCAGCTGCCCGAGCCGGTGCGGACCCCTGCCCAGACGATCGGTAGGCATGCCGTCGGGTGCGAGGGGACGCACGGGGTGTTCCCGCGGTGCAACCTGGCGTGCACCCCCTGCTACCACTCACGCGACGCGAACCGCGTTGCGGTGGACGGCACGCACACGACCACGCAGGTGAGCGCGCAGCTCGGGCTGCTACGCCGGCTGCGGGGACCACACGCGCACGCGCAGCTGATCGGTGGTGAGGTCAGCCTGCTCTCACCTGAGGATCACGCCGGGGCGTTGGCCATCATGCGCGAGCATGGTCGGGAACCGATGAGCATGAGCCACGGTGACTTCGACTACGACTACCTGCGTGCGCTGGCACTGGGCCCGGACGGACGGGCCCGGTTCGACCGGCTGTCCTTCGCCGGGCACTTCGACATGCTCATGTTCGGGCGTCGCGGTATCGCCCGTCCGGTCGACGAGGCCAGCCTCAACCTCTATCGGGCGCGGTTCGTGCAGATGTTCGTACGACTGCGGCGAGCGCACGGCGTGCGGTATTTCCTGGCGCACAACATGACGGTCACCCCGACGAACCTGCCTCAGGTGGCCCAGGTGATCAGGGACGTGCACGACTATGGGTTCGGGATGTTCTCGTTCCAGCCGGCCGCGTTCGTGGGCGACGACCGGCGCTGGCACGAGGACTATCGCGATACCGAGGCCGATCAGGTCTGGGCGCAGATCGAGGCGGGGGCGGGATCCCGCCTGCCCTTCCGGGCGGTGCAGAGCGGAGACACGCGGTGCAATCGCACGGCATACGGGTGCTACGTCGGTGAGCAGTGGTACCCGTTCCTGGACGACGAGGTCCCGGCCGACCTGGACACCCGCGACGCGTTCTTCCGGTTCTTCGGCGGGGTGGCGTTCACCGGTACGCCCAAGTTGGTGCTTACGGGCAAGCTGGCCCGGGTGGTGGGCGCGCACCCGTCGACCCTCTGGATCGCGCTGCGGTGGACCATGCGGATGACGCGTCGGGTCGGGTTGCGGTCGTTGCTGCGCCACCGGATCCGCCCGGTGACGTTCGTCATGCACTCGTTCATGGATGCGGCGGACGTGGGCCCGGCATGGGATCTGATGCAGCGCGGTCAGGACAGCGACGAACCGCGGATCGCGGCGACGCAGCAACGGCTGAAGGCCTGCGTCTATGCCATGGCGCACCCGGAGACCGGAGAGCTCGTACCCGCGTGCGTGCAGCACAGCGTCCTCGACCCGGCCGAGAATGTCGCACTGCGCGCGCTGTTGCCGCTGACACCAGTGCACCGAGGACATGCCGACGGCCGTGTGGTCGGGGTGGGGCGGTGATGCAGGTCGGCGTGGTCTCCAGGTCTGGCGCCCACCTGCAGGCGGCCCTGCGCAACCTGGACGCGCCGGCCGACGCCTCCGCACTGGTTTCCGAGGGTGAGCTGGCGGACGACATCACCGGGCTCCTGAGCGTCGGCGCCACGTGAGCTCCTCGGTGTCCATCGTCGTGCCGGCTCTGAACGAAGCCGATCGCATCGGCGCGAGCCTGGCCCGGCTGCGTCGGGACTTCCCGACCTGTGAGCTGGTCCTGGTCGACGGCGGCAGCACCGACGGCACTGCCGAGATCGCCGCCCGTACCGGGCGGGTGCTGCACAGCGCCCGGGGTCGTGCGGTTCAGATGAACACAGGGGCAGCGCACACCCAGGGAGACGTGCTCTGGTTCGTGCACGCCGACACGGTTCTCGAACCAGCCGCGCTCGGGCAGCTGCACCGTGCGCTGGACGACCCGTCGGTGGTCGGTGGTGGGCTCAGCCTGCGATTCGACCGGGTGACCCCCGGGCTGAACCTGCTCGCCCGGAGCTCCAACGTGCGGGCGCGCTGGCTACACCAGGTGTTCGGGGACCAGGCGATGTTCCTGCGCCGCAGCGTGTTCGATCAGGTCGGCGGATTCGCGCCCTGGCCGCTGATGGAGGACCTCGACCTGTCGCGACGGCTGCGCAGCCGCGGCCGGCTGGTCCTGCTCCCGGCCACCTCCACCGCGTCCGCGCGTCGGTTCGCCGAGCACGGCACCGGGCAGATGGTCGTGTTCATGCAGTACCTCAAGCTGCTCCATCTGGCCGGTGTCCCACCCCAGCGACTCGCGCTGCTGTACCAGCGCGGCCCTCGACTGCCCCGTCTGCTCCCACCTGTGCCGGGAGATCGCTGATGCCGGCCCCGGCCGCGACACCGCCGCTTGACCGGCCGCTGTCCGAGGCGGCTGTGGGCGCCCGGCTGGACCATGCGCCGTGGCAACGGCTGCACACCGTGATCCTGCTCGCGCTGGGTGCCGGCTGGCTGTTTGACTCGTTCGAGGTGCAGATGTTCTCCAGTGCGGTGGGCCCGCTCGGTGACCACTTCGGCGCCTCGACGTTCCAGCGCGACGCGGTCCTCGCCGTCTGGCTCAGCGGGATCCTGCTCGGCGCGCTCTCAGGCGGGCGGCTGGCAGACCGCTTCGGGCGGCGCCGGATCTTCGTGGTCACCCTGCTCTGGTACGCCGGATTCACCGTACTGACGGGCCTGGCACCCTCGCTCGGCGCCGTATACGGGTTCCGGCTCCTCGCAGCGCTCGGTGTGGGCGCGGAGTATGCCGTCATCAGCACAGCCATCGCCGAGTTCATGCCTGCCAGGGTCCGTGGCAAGGCCAACGCCGCTGTCATGAACTTCTGGCCGGCGGGAGCGATCCTGGCCGGAGCGCTGGCCTATCTCGCACTGGACACGCTGGCCCTGTCCAGCGCGACGTCGTGGAGATACATGTTCGTCCTGGGCGGGTCGCTAGCGCTGGTCGTGCTCGTGTTCCGGCGGCGTATCCCGGAGTCGCCGCGCTGGCTGGTCGCTCATGGCCGGTACGTCGAGGCCGAGCGGGTCGTCCGCGAGATGGAGGCGGGGGAGCCGAGCGAAACTGGTCTTGGGCCGATCGCTGTGATGATCCAACCGAGTGTCCGGTCCGGTCCGGGCTTCGGGGAGCTGATAACGCACTATCCCGGGCGGCTGGCACTGGGCGCGCTGCTCGACCTCGCCGAGGCGTTCGGCTACTACGGGCTGTTCGCGCTGCTGTCGGTCGTGGTGCTGCCGCAGGTCCACATCAGCCAGGCCGACATCCCGGTGTTCTACATCGTCGGCAACGTCGGCGGCTTGGCGGGCGGGTTGGTCATGGCCAGCCTCTTCGACCGGGTCGGGCACAGCCGGATGGTCGCTGCGACCTACCTGTCCTCGGCCGTCGGCGTCGCGTTGCTGGCCGCCGCCACGGCCACGGGGAACGCCGTGTGGGTGACCGTCGCGTTCGTGGTCGTCAACGCATTCGGGACGGCGGCCTGGACGTCGGCCTACCCGACCTTCACCGAGCTGTTCCCCACCCATCTGCGTGGCGTCGGGGTCGGCACGTCGGTCGCGGTCGGCCGGATCGGTGCCATCGTCGGCACACTGCTGCTGCCCAGCGTGGCCATACGACTGGGCCCAGGTGCCTCCTGCCTGCTCGTGGCAGCCTGCTGGCTGGCCGGGGCGACCGGGATCAGTCTGTACGCCTGGCGTGGCGGCCTCGACGGGGCCCGACGACCTTTGGAGCTGCTCGCACCGCGGCGGGTCGCGGCCGTGGCCGGGCAGGAGGCGGTCTGATGCGGATCGGGGTCTGCGGCGGCCCGTACGCCAACCCATACGCACTTCGCGCCTTCCTCGACGATGCCCGTGCCCGGGGATGTGAGCGACTGTTCTGTCTCGGTGACCTCGGTGGGTTCGGCGCCGACATGGACGCACTGTGGCCGTTGCTCGAGCAGGGCGGTGTCGAATGCATCGCGGGCAACTATGACGTCGCGCTGGCGCGCGGGGACTTCGACTGCGGGTGCGGCTACCGCGACCCGCGCGACAACGAGTTCGCACAGCGCATCTACGACTACACGAGGGAACGCACCAGCGCCGCCTTTGCTGCGTGGATGGGCCGGCTGCCCACCGAACGCCGGCTCAGCCTGGGCGGTTGCCAGGTACACCTCGTCCACGGGTCACCACTGCGGCTCAACGACTTCTGGTGGGAATCGCTCACGGAGGCCGAGCACCGCGTCCGGGCCCGGGCCAGCGGTGCTGACGTCGTGCTCTGTACTCACAGTGGTCTGCCATGGCAGCGGCGCGTGGATCAGACGCTGGTGGTCAACGTCGGTGTGCTGGGGAAGCCGGCCAACGACTGGCAGCGCAATGTGTGGTATTCGATCGTCGACCTTGAGGGTGGGTCGGCGCGCGCCGAACTGGTTCCCCTGGAGTACGACTGGGTGGCGCAGGCTGAGGCCATGCACGCTGCGGGTCTACCCGAGGCGTTCACCGAGACCATCCGAACGGGTTGGTGGACCACGTGCCTGGAGGTGCTGCCACCGGTTGAGCGGGCACGTGGCCGTTACCACCTGTATCGCAGTACGCGGCCCACCTCGTTCGTGCCCGCGAGCGACGCCTGGGGCTCCGGCAAGCTCGCCGACCCGGAGCCCGACCTCCCGGTGATGCCGCTGTTCGGCAGCGAGTACTTCCCCCGTCGGCTGTGGGTCTACACCAACTTCCACTGCAACCTCGCCTGCGACTACTGCGCCGTCTCGTCGTCGCCGCGAGCTGTGGCCCGCACCATGGCGATGCCGCATTTTCGCGAGCTGGTCGACGAGGCGTGCGCCGAGGGCTTTCGCGAGCTGTACATCACCGGGGGCGAGCCGTTCCTGCACCCCGATCTGCCGGCGATGCTCGACCATGCGGTAGCGCGCCTACCGACCGTGCTGATGACGAACCTGATGTTGTTGCGCGGGACCCGGCTGGAGCGGTTGCGCCACCTCGCCGGCCACCCGAACCTGCTGCTGCAGACCTCCTTGGACGGCGCCCGTGCCGACACCCATGACCGGCACCGAGGCGCCGGCTCGTGGGCGCGAACGATGGAGGGGATCCGCACCGCGACCGACCTCGGCCTGCCGGTGCGGGTCGGGCTGACCAAGACTGCGGAGAACACGCCGGAGATTGCCGAGGTGGCCAAGATGCTGGCCGGGTTCGGCCTGCCTGCCGAGGCGTTCGCGGTCCGTCCCCTGCTGCGCCGCGGCGTGTCAGACGACGGCTTGGACATCGACCAGAGCGGCACCACCCCTGAGCTCACGGTCACCGTGGACGGGCTGCACTGGCACCCGGCCGGCGCCGACGTCAAGACCAGCCCGGACATGCACCTTGCCCCGGCCGGAACCCCGATCCGGGTAGGGAAAGCGCTGGTCACGGAACGCTTCTTCGCCGCACGTCTGGCCGACGGGTCCCTCCCGGCGCCGTACCGCTGCGCGGTGTGACCGCGGCCCTGTCAGATGCAGCTGGCCCTCCGCGTGGTCAGCCGCGCCGGGCACGCAGGTCGAGCCAGCGCCGGCGGGCGCCCGTCAGGACTATGACCGCGCGCGCCGCAGACGGGCGCCGCAACCGGGTGCGTAAGTCCTCGATGGCAGCGTCCCAGGTGCCCGAGGCATACGTGGGGTAGGCATGGATGGTCCGGCGAGGTCCGCCGTGCGCAGACCGCGTCGTAC
>JBDTDW010000171.1:0-6813 GCA_039922855.1 Candidatus Nanopelagicales bacterium
CGCGACAGGACGCCCCCGCCCAGGACGCGCCCGCCCGCCCCCGCCCAGGACGCGTCCGCCCGCCTCCATACCACCGCGGGTGCCGAGGTCGCGGTGGGGTCCGGGGGTTTCACCGGCGTTTGGTCGATGCGTGGGTGGCTCACCGCCGTTTGAGCGACGACTCGCCGTAGGGACCGCCGGATTCGCGATCAAACGCCGGTGAACCCTGCCGGCCACGATCGAACGCCGGTGAACCTCCTACGGGACGGCGCGCGGGACGGGCGTCGGAGTACGAGGCCGCCGAGGGTCAGCTGCTGCCGGAGCGGCGGCGGAAGGCGCGTTTGCCGCCGGCAGGACCGTGGGCGTCGTGGATCTTCGACTCTCCCTCGCCGTCGCCGGGAGAGCTGGCGCCGCTACGGCTGGTCTTGCGCTCCAGCGCCTCGCGATACTTGCGCTTGAGGTCGTCCTCTGCTGCGGCGGGCTGCGGGTCGTCGGTGCCGATGTCGTCTGTGCTCGTGTCGGCCGTGTTCGTGTCCTCGGTGCTCGTGTCGTCGGTGCTCATGGTGCCTCCTGGTTCGCCGGTGCCTCGTACGAGGACGACGCGGCACCGACCCCCACCCTGTCACGGCCGCGCCTGCCCGCGCGGACACCGAGGCCTCGGTGGTGCTGGCCAGCTCCTTGCGTACCTGCTCCAGATGTTGCTCTCGGCGAATTTTCGACACCTGGGGCAGGTACTCGATTCAATTCTCGGGGCTGTGCCAAGGCTCCCGGACCTGTGTCGGGTCAGCGGTGCACGGCGCTCATGTCGGCGTAGCGGGCGCCACTGGTTGCGCCGACCGGTGCCACCGCCTCGATGCGTGCCAGGTCAGTGGCGTCGAGGCGTACGTCGACAGCCGCGAGGTTCTGCTCCAGGTACGCAAGGTGCTTTGTGCCGGGGATAGGCACGATGTCCTCGCGCTGCGCGAGCAGCCAGGCGATTGCCAGCTGCCCCGGCGTGCAGTCCTTCGCCGCCGCGATCTCGTGCACCGCGGCGACGAGATCGAGGTTGCGCTGGAAGTTCTCGCCCTGGAACCGCGGGTGCTCGCGGCGGACGTCGCCGTGGGGCAGATCGGCAGGCGAACGGAAGCGACCGGTGAGGAATCCGCGACCGAGTGGGCTGTACGCCACGAACCCGATCCCGAGCTCGCCGGTCGTGGCCAGGACCTCGTTGTCCTCCGGGTCGCGCGTCCACAGGCTGTACTCGGACTGCAGCACGGTGATCGGGTGGGTCGAGTGCGCGCGGCGGATCGTGTCGGGGGCAGCCTCGGACAGGCCCAGGTGGCGAACCTTGCCCGCTGCAACGAGCTCGGCCATCGCCCCCACCGTGTCCTCGATCGGAACGGTCGGGTCGACGCGGTGCTGGTAGTACAGGTCGACGTGCTCGACCCCGAGTCGCTGCAACGAGGCGTCGCACGCCGCGTGCACGTACTCAGGGCGCCCGTTGATGCCCCGACTGCCATCGGCCCTGACCTCGAGGCCGAACTTCGTGGCGAGCACGACATCCTCGCGACGTCCGGCGATGGCGCGCCCGACCAGCGTCTCGTTCGTGAACGGGCCGTAGACGTCGGCGGTGTCCAGGAACGTGCAGCCGGCGTCGATCGCGGCATGGATGACCTGGATGGACTCGTCGTCGTCACCGCCACCGTAGAAGGCGCTCATGCCCATGCATCCCAGGCCCAGCTCGGACACCGTGAGCGAGCCCAGCCGACGTTGTTCCATGGTGCTCTCCGACGTCTTGACGCAACCCCGATGCCCCGACGGTACGTCCCAGCGCGGCGGTTCCGCCAACGGTGACTCGGTCATCTGGACCCGTTCGAAGCCGGGGGCTGTCACGCTGTCGCTGTCAGCGGTGGAACGAGTCGAGGCGGTTTCGTGGCGGAGCAGCTGGAGGTCGAGCGCAAGTTCACGCTCGAGTCCGACACCGTCCTCCCTGACATCGCTGCCGCACCGGCGATGCAGCAGCTGGGCGTCGCAGGCGTCTCCGACCCGGTCACGTACGACCTGCGGGCGACGTACTTCGACACCCCCGACCTGCGCCTGGCCGCCGCGCGGGTGACACTGCGCCGTCGTACCGGTGGTACCGACGCCGGCTGGCACCTGAAGCTCCCGACCAGCGGTGAGGCGCGGCGCGAGCTGCGGCACCCGCTCGGGCGCGACACGCGGACGGTGCCGCGGGCCGTCCTGGAACCCGTCCTGGGTCTGGTGCGAGGGCGCCCGGTCGTCCCGGTGGCGACTCTTCGCACGGAACGGGCGGTACGGAACCTGCTGGCCTCCGACGGCACTGTCCTGGCCGAGATCGCGGACGACCGGGTCGTGGGGACGGCGCTGGGCACCGAGCGCGAGCCGGAGGCGTACGTCCAGACCTGGCGCGAGCTCGAGGTCGAGCTGGTGCGCGGCGGGATCGCCGTCCTGGCCGGAGCCGCACAGGTGCTGGCCGATGCCGGGATCGCCGGTTCGAGCAGTCCCTCGAAGCTGGCCAGGGTGCTCGCCCGCGGGGTTGCTACGGCTGCGGACCGGCGTGCCACCGGCGAGGGGCACCAGACCGGGGCGGAGCTGGTCCTGACGTACCTCGCCGGGCAGCTGCGCGACCTGGCGCGCGCCGACATCGCGGTGAGGAGGGGTGACGACGACGGCGTGCATCAGTTCCGGGTCACGTGCCGGCGGATCCGCAGCGTGCTGCGGGAGTACCGCGCGGTCCTGCGCCGGGACCAGACCGACCCGCTGCGCGAAGAGCTTGCCTGGATCGCAGCAGAACTGTCGAGTGCACGGGACGCCGAAGTGGTGCTGGAGCACCTGCTTGCTGTGGTCGAGGCTCAGCCCGCCGAGCTGGTGGTCGGGCCGGTACGGCAGCGGTTGCTGGCCGAGCGCGACGTCGCCGAGAAGCGCGCCGTTCGGCAGGTGCACCGCTCGCTTTCGGGGGCCCGGTACCTGCGGCTGCGTGACGACCTCGACGTACTGCTGGCCGACCCGCCGTTGGCCGGGCACGCCGATCGCGGTGCCGGCAAGGTAGCCGCGGCCGCGCTACGCGACTGCGCCCGCCGGATGCGCCGACGGGTCGACGCCTGCAACGAGACCACCGGCGCCGATCACGACGCCGGCCTGCATGAGGTGCGGAAGGCGGCAAAGACGTTGCGCTACACCGCTGAAGTGGCCGAGTCGGTCCGGCCGCCCGACTCCGGTGAGGACGCGGCCGATGACCGGGAAGCAGCGCGGCGCCGGGAGGCGACCCGGTTGCGGGAGGCGATGAAGGCGGTGCAGGAGTATCTCGGGGACCGGCAGGACACTGTCGTCAGCCGGCAGGAGTGCCTGCGCCTCGGCGCCGAGGCGCAGGCAGTCGGGGAGAGCAGCTGGACGTATGGTCGCCTATTCACTTTGGAGGAGGCTCGCGCCGCGGGCGCCGAGAAATCGTTCTGGCAACTGTGGAACGACCTCGATCTGTAGCTACCTGAAAACGTCGGTCCGTCCCTTTTGTCCGCCCAGGTTGTGGCCCGCATCGGATCAACCGGAAGAGACACTGGAGTCCGTGATCATGCGGGATCGGGGTGGACAGGGGCGGCCCGCGCTTCAGCGGGCGCCGCCACCATCTGGGCGAAGAGTGCGGCGAGCTCGGCGGCGGGGTCGTCGGTGAGGCCGGTGTGCACCGGGGAGGTCTGCACCACCGTGCTGCGCGGGGCCACCAGCCAGCGGAACCGCTCCCCGGCCGGCCGAGCGCCGTTGTCGCCGGACTCGGCGCCCCCGCTCACCAGGTCCGCGATGCCGAGCAGGTGCTGGCGTACGGCAGCCACGTCCAGGCCAGGGTCCAGCGCCCCGGCACGTGAGAGGTCCTCGGTGATCTGGGCGGCGAGGTAGTCCAGGGGGCGGGAGTACACCAGCACCCCGACGTTGACGAACTCGCACCGCTCCACGCGCGGGACGACCAGCAGCACCGCCCACTCATACGCGAACGGCACGGGCCACCTCCACGGCCTCGAGCCAGGTGTGCGGGGCACGTGCCCGGGCCAGCAGCACGTCGACGTACCCCTGCCGCACCTCGGCAGGGGAGTCGAATCCGTCCTCGTCCACGAGCCACTCGTCCGGGACGAGGGCGGTGACCTCGGCGAGTGCCTGGGCCGTGACGTGCGGGGCCAGAGCCTTATGCGCCGCGCTCAGTGGACCGGCCACCGGCAGCAGGACGTGGTCCTGCGGCTGCGGGTACGCCTTCGTGGCAGCGTCCGCTCGCCCGGCCCAGCTGTGGTGGAAGTACAGGCTGGCGCCGTGGTCGATCAACCAGGGCTTCCCATGCCACAGCAACAGGTTCGGGTTGCGCCAGGACCGGTCGACGTTCTGGGTCAGGGCGTCGAACCACACCACGCGCGCGGCCAGGTCCGGTCCGATCGCGTCGGCGGGCGCCTCCAGTCCGAGCGATCCGGGCAGGTAGTCCATGCCGAGGTTGTCCCCGGGGCTGGCCCGCAACAGGTCCTGCACCTCCTGGTCGGGCTCGGCGTTCGCCATCCGTGAGTCGAGTCGTACGAGGACCAGCTCCGGGACCGGCAGTCCCAACACCCGCCCGAGCTCGCCGGTGATGACCTCGGCGACCAGCGCCTTGCGACCCTGGCCGGCGCCGTGGAACTTCACGACGTAGGTGCCGAGGTCGTCGGCCTCGACAAGACCGGGCAACGAGCCACCCTCGCGCAGGGGCAGGACGTATCGGGTGGCGGTCACGCGCCGCAGTCCCTCGCTCATGGCGGCCACGCTAGTGGGGCAGCTCGCCCGCACGATCGCTCTACATCCCGCATTCCGCACGAGGCTCCGGCGCCGGCGGGTGCGGAACTGGGTCGCGCTGATAGCGGTCCGATGTCGACTGTGGAGCAGGTGCCCGCGATCTGGCGTGCGCCGGGAGGGCTCGTCGTCCGGAAGGGGGGCCGACACGGACCGCGGGCGAGCGCTGGCGGAGTTCGCCGTACGGTGGCGCCATGCCCTCGACGCCGCCGGACGGGGCGCCGGCTCCCCTCGACGGAACCCTGCCCGACGCCGCGCTCGCCGAGCTGAAGGAGCGTCCCCTCTCGTTCTACCTGCACGTCCCGTACTGCTCGACGCGCTGCGGCTACTGCGACTTCAACACCTACACCGCGGAGGATCTCGGCCCAGGGGTCAGTCGCGCGTCGTACGCCGACCAGGCCATCGCTGAGATCAGGCTCGCGCGGCGGGTGCTCGGCGAGGTCGACCTTCCGGTGCACACGGTGTTCGTCGGAGGCGGTACGCCAACCCTGCTGCCTGCCGGTGACCTGGGCCGGATGCTGCGCGCGGTTCGCGAGGAGTTCGGGCTCGCCGCCGATGCCGAGGTCACGACCGAGGCGAACCCGGACTCGGTGACGCTGAAGGGGTTGGAGTTGTTGCGGCAGAGTGGATTCACTCGCATGTCGTTCGGAATGCAGAGCACGGCACCGCATGTCCTGGCCGTGCTGGACCGTACGCACACCCCGGGTCGCGCGATCGAGGTCGTGGCAGAGGCGCGGCGGGCGGGCTTCGAGCACGTCAGCCTGGACCTGATCTACGGCACGCCGGGGGAGACCGAGGCGGACTTCGCCGCGTCGCTCGCCGCGGCAATCGGCAGCGGCGTCGACCACGTGTCGGCGTACTCGCTCATCGTGGAGGACGGCACCCGGCTCGCCGTACGAATCCGGCGCGGCGAGCTGCCCATGACAGACGACGACGTCGCGGCCGACCGTTACCTGCAGGCCGAGGCCGCACTAGCCGGCGCCGGGATGCTTTGGTACGAGGTCAGCAACTGGGCACGTCCGGGAGGGCGGTGCCGCCACAACCTCGCGTACTGGCGCGGTGACCACTGGTGGGGGGTCGGCCCCGGTGCGCACTCCCACGTCGGCGGTGTGCGGTGGTGGAACGTGCGACACCCGGTGGCTTACGCGGACCGCATCGGCGTCGGGCACAGCCCGGCGCAGGGGCGGGAGGTGCTGGCGGCGGAGGACCGCCGGATCGAGGACGTGCTGCTGCGGCTGCGCCTGTCCGAGGGCCTGCCGCTGTCGGTGCTGCACCCCGCCGGCCACGCCGCGGCCGCTCGCGCGGTGAGCGACGGACTGCTCGAGCCGGCGGCGTACGAGAAGGAGCTCGCCGTACTAACGCTGCGGGGCCGGCTGCTGGCAGATGCCGTCGTACGCGACCTCGTGGACTGATCTGGGAGGCGCAGCGAGTCCCGTCGCGGGAGGGATGAGCGCAGGGTGAGCGGAGTCGAGCAGATCGGTCCCGTGAGGTGGACTGATCTGGGAGGCGCAGCGAGTCCCGTCGCGCGAGGGAGCAGCGATGCCGGCGACGCGGACCAGCGAGCGCCGGTCGGTCAGTGGATGAGGCGTACGCAGACCGGGTAGCGGTAGCGGATGCCGGCGTGGGCGGCGAGCGCGGCCAGCACGGACAGCACCAGCGCGCCGATCCCGACGACGACGGTCAGCAGCAGGCCGATCACGATGACCCACAGGACCACGCTGATGAGGAATGCCACAACTGCGGTGAGCTGGAAGTTCATGGCCTCGGTCGCTTGGTCACGCACGAACTCCGAGCGACGCCCGACAGTTGCCCGGATGGCCCACGCGATCACGACCGCCAGCACGAAGCCACCGAGATGGGCGATCACCGCCCAGGTCCGCTCGTCATCGCGTCGCTGCTCGGGCGTCGCCCCGACCGCCGGCTCCGGCTGCGGCGGCTGTTCGCCAGGTCCGGGTTCGGTCATGGTGCGCGATGCTACCCACGGACCAGCGCCCCGGCGCGCAGGTGCCACCGGTCCCGGGCGTGCGAGAGGGGCCC
>JBDTDW010000172.1:0-6081 GCA_039922855.1 Candidatus Nanopelagicales bacterium
ATCGCGCTCGTCAACGAGATGGCGCGCTTCAGTCACGAGCTCGGGATCGACCTGTGGGACGCGATCCGCTGCGCGGCCACCAAGCCTTTCGGCTTCCAGGCCTTCTACCCGGGCCCTGGGGTGGGCGGGCACTGCATCCCGATCGACCCGAACTACCTGTCCTACAAGGTCAAGTCCGACCTCGGGTATCCATTCCGGTTCGTCGAGCTTGCGCAGGAGATCAATGCCGCGATGCCGCAGTACGTCGTGCAGCGGGTCCAGAGCCTGCTCAACGAACGCTCCCTGGCCGTCCGCGGGTCGACGGTGCTGCTGCTCGGGGTCACGTACAAACGCGACATCGCTGACCAGCGCGAGTCTCCGGCCAAACCGATCGCTGCCCTGCTTCACGAGCTCGGCGCAGACGTACGCTTCCACGACCCGTTCGTCACGACGTGGACGGTCGGTGCGCAGTCGTACACGCGGGTCACCGAGCTCGAGGAGGCCGTCGCCTCGGCCGATGCCTCGATACTCCTGCAGGCGCACACGGCGTACGACCTCCCGGCCCTTGCCATGCGAGCGCGGCTGTTCCTGGACACCAGAGGGGCTGTCGACTCAGTTGGGGTCGAACGGCTCTGAGGCCGAAGCGTCCGGGGCTTGCCCCTGGCGTCAGGCGCGGCGGGGGAACTGACCGAAGTCAGGGGATCGCTTGGCCTTGAACGACTCTCGGCCTTCCTTCGCCTCATCCGACCCGTAGAACAGCAGGTTGGCGTCGTGGGCAAGCTGCTGGATCCCCGCGTAGCCGTCCTCGGACGCATGAAAACTGGCCTTCATCAGCCGGAGGGCGAACGGGGAGAGCGCCAGCATCTCCCGGCACCAGGACACGGTCTGCACCTCGAGGTCCGCGAGTGGGACGACGACGTTCACCAGGCCCATCTCCAGCGCCTGGGCAGCGTCATACTGACGACACAGGAACCAGATCTCCTTGGCCTTCTTCATGCCGACGAGCTGGGCCAGCGAGCTGGCGCCGAAACCGCCGTCGAATGAACCGACCTTCGGCCCGACCTGGCCGAACCTGGCATTGTCGGCCGCGATCGTGAGGTCGCACACGACGTGCAGGACATGACCCCCTCCGATTGCCCACCCGGCGACCATCGCGACGATCGGTTTCGGGCAGCGACGCATCTGCACGTGCAGGTCAGTGACGTGGAACCGCCCGGTGGTGCCCGGCTGTGTCTGGTAGCCGCTGTCCCCACGGGTGCGCTGGTCGCCGCCGGAGCAGAACGCCTTGTCGCCGGCGCCGGTCAGGATGATGACGCCTACCGACTCGTCCTCGCGCGCCTCGACCAGTGCGGCAGACATCTCGATGATGGTCTGGGGCCGGAACGCGTTGAGCACCTCGGGCCGGTTGATCGTGATCTTGGCGATGCCGTCGTCCGTGGTCGCATACGTGATGTCCTCGTACGTGCCCGAGAGTCGCCAGGTGATGTCGCGTGCACTGCCTGAGTGGTCGGTCATGGCTCCATTGTGGATCAGGCCGTCGCCACCATGGCATCGCCCTCGGTCGCGGAGGTAATCTGGGGAGGCGCGGCGAGACGGCAGCGGCCGGTATAGGGGTCGCGCGCGGGGAGTGAAGGTGGCATGGTCCAGTTCCTGCTCGGTGGCATCATCGTCGTCTTCATGGTGCTGCTCGCCCTCGGCGCGATCACGGGCCGTGTGAAGGCGCGCAGCTGCTGCAGCATCGCGGACCCGAACCAGGATCGCCGTATGGCCGAGACACCCCCGAGCTGATCCTGTCCTGTTCGAACGACTGGCAGTGGTTCGAGATCTTTCCCCGCGCCGTAGGCTGGCACTCCCAGCGATCACCGACGACGGCGCCGTGGGGCAGCAGGGCCGTCTCAGGAACCTTCCGAGGAGTTCAGCAGTGAGCATGTACAAGGTCGTCAACCCTGCAACAGGTGTCGTCGAGGCGGAGTATCCGACAGCGACCGACGGCGAGATCTCGACGGTCCTGGGGCGAAGCGCTCAGGCGTTCGGCCCGTGGAGCGCCACCGCGGTGAAGGACCGGGCAGCCGTCCTTCACCGCGTTGCCGACCTGTACATGGAACGGTCTGAGGCGCTCGCGGCGCTGATCACCCGTGAGATGGGTAAGACGACCGCAGACGCCATCGGTGAGGTGGAGTACGCCGCGGACATCTATCGCTACTACGCCGATCAGGGCCCTTCGCTGCTCGCGGACGAGACGTTGGACTCGGAGTCCGACGGAACGGCCTTCATCCGCAAGAACGCGGTCGGACCGCTCCTGGGGATCATGCCGTGGAACTATCCGTACTACCAGGTCGCGCGTTTCGCAGGCCCCAACCTGATGGTCGGGAACACCATCGTCCTCAAGCACGCGCCGCAGTGCCCGGAGTCCGCGCTGGCCATGGAACAGCTGTTCAAGGATGCCGGGCTGGCTGCGGACGCGTACATCAACGTCTTCGCGACGAACGAGCAGGTGGCTGACATCATCGCGGACACCCGGGTCCGCGGCGTGTCCGTGACCGGCAGCGAGCGGGCAGGCACAGCCGTGGCGGCCCTGGCCGGGCAGCACCTCAAGAAGGTGGTCCTGGAGCTCGGTGGTTCCGACCCGTTCATCGTGCTGGACACACCAGACGTCGCGAAGGTCGTCGGGGACGCGGTAGGTGCCCGGATGGAGAACGCCGGACAGGCGTGCAACGCGGCGAAGCGCTTCATCGTCGCCGACGCCATCTATGACGAGTTCGTCGAGCAGTTCACCGCTGCGATGGCTGCCCAGACGACAGGTGACCCGACGGACCCGGCGACCACGTACGGCCCGTTGGTCTCCGAGCAGGCCGCGCAAGGCCTCATGGCGCAGGTCGAGGATGCCGTCGCGAAGGGGGCCACGGTACGAACTGGCGGCAAGCGGCCCGAGGGTCCCGGGGCGTTCGTCGAGGCGACGGTGCTCACCGACGTCACTGCGGACATGCGGGCGTTCCGGGAGGAACTCTTCGGCCCGGTCGCGGTGGTCTACCGGGTGAGTGGCCCCGACGAGGCCGTGACGCTCGCCAACGACACTCCGTTCGGGCTCGGAGGGTGCGTGTACACCGCCGATCCCGGGCTCGCGATGGAGATCGCCAATCGGCTCGACACCGGCATGGTGTGGATCAACGAACCGGAGGGTGGGGGAGCCGAGCTCCCCTTCGGTGGTACCAAGCGCTCCGGGGTCGGCCGGGAGCTGGGCCCGTACGGCATCGACGAGTTCGTCAATCGCAAGCTGATCCACGTGCCCGCCAACCACAGCTGAGCGGGACGACCCCGTGTGACCCCGTCTGGCACCGAAGCGTCAGACGGGGTCCGGGGTGCAGAGCTCGTACACGTCGACGACCTGCGCGGCGGTCATTCCGACGGACTCGTAGAGGCTGATGGCGCCTGTGGGGTTCTGGGAGTCGACGTGCAGAGCGGTGCCGACCAAGCCGTCCGCACGTGCCTGGACGAACGTCCGGCGCAGCAACAGCTGGGCCAGACCGCGGCGCCGGTACTCACGCCGGACCCCGAGCACCGAGACGTAGCCGTAGCCGCGCTCTCGACGGCTGTCGCTGAGCAGGCACAACGCTGCCGGGTCACCGTCGACGCGCAACAGGCTCCAGTACTCCGGTCGAGCCCCGGGCTCTGAGAGCACGTGCTTCCAAGCCTCGTCGTACGAGCGCGGGTTGAAGTTCCAGTGGTCGGTGAACGCGGCCTGGTCGACCTCGTAGATGCTCTGGCGCTGTGCCGCGCTCCCACCCGTCTCGACCGTCACTCCCGGCGGGAGAGCTGGTGAGGTGGTCGGCATCTCTGGGGAATCTGACCGGATCTCCATCCACCAGAAGCGACGTATCGGCGCATAGCCGTTGGTACGCAAGACCTCATCATACGTCGTCTCTACGGCGAGGAGGCCGGTGCGGATCTTCCAGCCCTCTCGTCCAGCGATGACCCGATGTGCCACGTCGATCCCGTGACGTACCAACGCTTCCAGGAGCGCACGCGCATCGTGTCGCTGCGGATCGACGAAGCTCTGGCAGAACACCACTCGACCCACCTCGTCGACGTCGTACCAGCAGGAGCCGACCGGTTCGTCCCGCGGGTCCACGACGAGCAGCGACTCCTCACGCAGCACGTCGGGTCCGGCGACCATCTCCACCATCTCGGCCGCTGTGGTGTCTGCGGCGCCGAGGTATGTCTGCTCGATGCGGTGTGCCACCTGCAGCAGGGCCACGCGATCGGCCAGGTCTGGGCCGTCGCCGTCGTATCGCACAGGTCTCGCGGAAAGGGCTACCGGCAGCCCCGGGAACGTCACGGATGTGGACATGGTCCCAGGATCGTGGCCCTTCCGACGTTTGTCGTGTCGGTTTAGCGGAATGCCCGGACCTGAGGTCGACCGTCGGCATCGGCTCACCGGGACAAGGTCCCTTGGGGCAGGCTCATCGGCACAAAGAGTGGGAATCCACTTCCAGAGCCGGGCAAACGCAGCGGGCCATCGAGCTCGCAGAGCAGATCACGTATGCGACGTCCCCAGCGGTGCGTGATCAGGGGCTTTGAGGATCTTCCCGCCGGCCATCACGAACCGGACGTCCTCGAGCAGGCTCACGTCCTCGAGCGGGTTGCCCTCGACAGCGATGAGGTCCGCGAGGTAGTCGGGCTCGATGCGCCCGATGCGGTCCTCCCAGCGCAGCAGCTCGGCGGCGTGCAAGGTCGCGGACCGGATTGCGTCGAGCGGAGTCTGTCCCCACTGCACGTGGTACGCGAACTGCCGGGCATTCAGGCCATGGGGGTAGATCCCGCTGTCGGTGCCGAAGGCGATCCGGACGCCGGCCCCGAGGCACTTGGAGAAGCCCTCTCGCTGCGTCACCGTGGTCTCGTCGTTCTTGCGCAGGGCCTCCGCGTCCCAGGACTGCTCCCGTCCGACCTGCGCGATGTAGTCGCCACAGTAGATGTCGGCTACGAGGAACGTCCCCGACTCCGCCAGCATCGCGATCGCCTCGTCGTCCATGAGCGAACCGTGCTCGACCGAGCGCACCCCGGCGCGCACCGCGCGCTTGATGCCCTCGGCGCCGTGGGCGTGGGCAGCGACGTCCGCGCCGTACAGCGACGCTTCCTCGACCGCCGCGCGGATCTGGTCCTCGGTGAGCTCCGCCGCTCCGGGCACGCCGCCGGCGGTCATCACGGCTCCGGTGGCGATCACCTTGACCAGGTCCGCGCCGGCGTGCAAGACACGTCGTACCGCGCGTCGGACCTCGTCGACCGTATCGACGACGCCGACACGCAGCTCGTACGGGACCACGGCATCGACGTCGGGCGCGAGCCCGGTGATGTCACCGCCACCACTGGAGCAGGTGATGTACGCGCCGGCGACGCGCATCCGCGGTCCGTCGATCCAACCGGCCGTGATCGCGTCCCGTAGGGCGACGTCGACGAACGCCCGAAAGGTACCAACGTCGCGGACGGTCGTGAACCCGGCCAGCACCGTGCTGCGTGCGTTGCGTACGCCGGAAAGGGCCTCCTGGGCGCCGGTCCGGGTCAGTAGCTCGGCATAGCTGTGGCCGCTGTCCGGCTCCCCGACGAGGTGGGTGTGGCAGTCGACCAGGCCGGGCAGCACGGTGTGGCCCGGCAGCTCGACGACGCGCGCTCCCTCGGCTGGGACGTCAACGGCGCCAACCACGTCGACGATTCGCTCACCCTCGATGATCACGGCGCAGTCAGGGCGCAGCTCGCCGCTGACGACATCGAGAAGCAGGTGCGGGCGCAGCACAGTACGAGGGTCGGTGGTCATCTGTGCACCGTAGCTCACTGCTGATCAGCGAGTCAGCAGTGAGCTCCGGGCCGTCCCAAGACCGAGACATCACAAGTATCGGCGCCTTGACGACCGCATAGTCGTCCCTGCCGGCATGGGTAGCGATTCATTGGGCCACGTCGCCGCGACAAATCTGGGCTGAGTGAACTCCGTGATCCGCGCCGGGTGTCGGCAGGCGTCGGTGGTCGATGGCGAGGGTCGCGACGTGATGGCCGATGTCAGTGATGCGGTGACTCACCCGATAGTCGCCGCGGTGCCCGCTTACGAGAGGG
>JBDTDW010000173.1:0-8639 GCA_039922855.1 Candidatus Nanopelagicales bacterium
CCGCACGATCGCCAAGGTGATGACCGGCGAGGTGCCGGCGGGAATCACCTGCTCCTTCCCAGCCGCCCTGCCCACCCACGCCACCGAACGCCAGATCCGTGCTGCGGTGCAACGAGAGCTGGGGTCACCGGCGCTCGGAAAGGTGCTGCCGGCGGCGCGCGGCTGGACCGTCTCGAGCTGGTTGGTGGCTCACGCTGCGGCCTTCGGGATCGACAAGGTGACCTTCGCCGGGCGGACCTGGACCCGGGCCACCGATGCCTGGTCCCCCGGCCCCACGGTCTCCGGTCCCGTCACGTACCACCTCGCCACCAAGGGCTGACCTGCAGAGGGCGCCTCAGCGCAGATCGCCGCCGGCATCAGTCCAAGCTGGGCAGGCGGGGGTCGCGGGAGCGGGAGCGGACCTCGCTGGCGGTGTCGTCGTCGGGAGACTGCTGGGACTCGAGCTCGGCACCGATGCGACGCTGGTATCGGGTGGCTTCGGCCGCGCGGGCGGTGTCGTCCCAGCCCAGTACCCGACCCATGAGCAGAGCGACCGGGCCGGTCGCAGCCAGGCCACGGTCGCCGGCCTCGAGGTAGATGCGGGTCCGACGGGTCAGGACGTCGTCGATGTGCAGGGCGCCTTCGTAGGCGGCGGCGTACACGACCTCCACGGACAGGTGGCCCGATCCACCGCGCATCGGGCGAGCCAGTGCCGGGTCGGCGCGCACCAGGTCCAGGACCTCCGTCAACAGCGCCCCGTAGCGCTCGGCCAGCCGGGTCCGGTCCGACTCGGACACCAACGCGGCGCCGGGATGGCTCGCGGTCGCGGCGACGACATTGGCCGGGGTGGCTGCCCCGAGCAGCGGGACCTGATCGGTCGTCGAGGCCGACAGCGGGCCTAGGTCCTCGGCGGTGGCGTCGACGGCGTCGGCGGCCATGACCCGGTACGTCGTGTACTTCCCGCCGGTCACGGTGACCAGCCCCGGCAGCGGGCGCCGAACCAGGTGCTCGCGCGACAGCGCGCTCTCGGACAGGCCCTCCTTGTCGATCAACGGACGTAGCCCGGCGTACAGCCCCATCACGTCGGACTCGGCCAGGTCGCTGAGCAGGACCTTGTTCGCCTCCAAGAGCAGGTACGTCACATCCACGTGCGTGGCCGCCGGGTGGGAGTACCCGTGCCGCCACGGGGTGTCCGTGGTCCCGATGATCCAGGTGTTGCCCCACGGCAGCACGAAGAGCACCGAGGTCTTGGTGCGGCTGATCAGTGCCGTGGAGGAGTCGATGCGGTCGCGGGGGACGACGACGTGCACGCCCTTGCTGGGCCGCATCTGGACCGGCCGAGCGACTCCGGCGAGCTCCTCCACCCGCCCGGACCACACCCCACCGGCGTTGACCACGACTCGTGCCGGGACCTCGTGCTGCTCCCCGGTCTCGGCGTCCAGGACCCGGGCCCCACGGACCCGTCCGTCCGCGTCCTGCCGGAAGGACACCACCCGAGCGGCGGAGAGCACCTGGGCCCCGTACGCCGCCGCGGTGCGAACCAGCTCCACGGTGTGACGGGCGTCGTCCACCTGCGCGTCGTGGTACCGGATGGAGCCGGCCAGATTGTCTGGGCGCAGCGAGGGGCAGGCCTTCAACGTCGCGGACTTGCTCAGGTGGCTGTGCCGGGGGACCGCCGGTGACAACCCGCCGAGGGTGTCGTACAGCGTGAGCCCGGCGCCGACGTACGGGCGCTCCCATACCCGGTGCCGCAACGGCAGCAGGAACGGCAGCGGGCGCACCAGGTGCGGTGCCAGCGTCTCGAGCAGCAGCGTGCGCTCGCGCAGCGCCTCGCGCACCAGGCCGAAGTTCAGCTGCTCCAGGTAGCGCAGCCCGCCGTGAACCAGCTTGCTCGAGCGGCTCGAGGTCCCGGCGGCGAAGTCACGCTGCTCCACCAGCCCGACCGACAGGCCGCGCAGCGACCCGTCCAAGGCCACCCCGGCACCGGTCACACCGCCACCGACGACGAGTACGTCGACACCTTGTTCGAGCTTGGCCCACGCCCGCTTGCGGTACGCGGCATCCAGTGCCGGTGCGGGCGGAGTGCTCACGACATGGCTCCTGTCAGGTGGGCACCGGCGCTCATGTGCGCACCGTACGCGCGCCCGGTGGTGGGCTCGGCACTCGGCCGCGACTGCGGCCCCCCGGACCGGCGAGGCGCCGGACCTAGGATCAGGACATGGCGGACGGACATCCGGACCCGATACCGGTGCGGTGCCAGGGGTGAGCGAGTTCCTGGTCAACCTCGGTGTGGTCCTGGTGTTCACGCTGGTCGGGGGCTTCTTCGCCGCCGCCGAGATGTCGCTGGTGTCGCTGCGTGGCTCGCAGCTGCAACGACTGGTGGACGAGCGCGGCCGGCGTGGGGAGCGGCTCGCCAAGCTCGTCGCGGAACCCAACCGGTTCCTTGCCGCCGTCCAGGTCGGCGTCACCTTGGCAGCGTTCCTGTCCGCCGGCTTCGGGGCCTCGCGGATGTCCCCGCAGCTCTCGCCCTGGCTGGTCCGCGCCGGACTGCCATCCGGTGCTGCGGACATCGTCGCCTTCATCCTGATCACCCTGCTGCTGGTCTACCTGTCCCTGGTGCTGGGCGAGCTGACCCCCAAACGTCTTGCGCTGCAACGCGCCGAGACAATCGCGATGGCAGTGACGCCCTTCGTGGACTGGCTAGCGCGGATCACCCGGCCCTTCATCTGGCTGCTGTCGGTCTCGACCGACGTCCTCGTCAGGGCGCTCGGCGGTGACCCCAGCGCCGGGAAGTCCGCGGTCAGCGAGGAGGAGCTGCGCGGCATGCTCGCCTCGCAGGCCAGCCTGACCCCCCAGGAGCGGGAGCTGCTCGACGACGTCTTCGCCGCCGGCGAGCGCGAGCTGCGAGAGGTCATGCTGCCGCGGACCGAGGTCGACTTCCTCGACGCCGCGATGCCGGCGTACAAGGCGGCCCGGCTCATGGTCGACCTGCCGCACTCGCGCTACCCGGTGTTCGGCGAGTCCCACGACGACATCCTCGGCTTCGTGCACGTCCGCGACGTGCTCGACCCGGCCGTCGCCGAGCGCGGGATCCGGCTCGGCGAGCTCACCCGCGAGGTGCTCATGTTCCCCGGCTCCAAGCGGGTGATCCCCGCGATGTGGGAGATGCGTTCAGGCGGTGCGCACCTGGCGATCGTCGTCGACGAGTACGGCGGGACCGCCGGGATCGTCACGCTGGAGGACCTCGTGGAGGAGCTCGTCGGGGACATCCGCGACGAGTACGACGGTGCGGCCGATGTCGGCCGGGCCGGGCCCACGGCCGGCGACCAGGTGGTGGACGGCCTGCTCAACCTGGACGACTTCGCCGAGGTGACCGGCGTCGAGCTGCCGGACGGTCCGTACGAGACGGTCGCCGGCTTCATGATGGCCAGGCTCGGAGTGCTGCCGGCCCTGGGCCAGCGGGTCGTCGTCGGTGAGCACGAGCTGGTCGTGGTCGAGCTCGACGGTCGCCGCGCCGCCCGGGTGCAGGTCTCGCCGTTGGCGCAGAACGAGCCCGAGGACAGCACGGGACCGGTCGACGAGTCCGGACACGGGCCCGAGCCGCTCGAACCACCGGTAGGTATCGACGGGCCGGGTCCCGCCGGAGCGGTCGGTCGCACACCGGCAGTGGGAGACTCCCCGTCATGACGTCAGTGCAGCCCCGGGTCTTCTCGGGGATCCAACCCACGGCCGGGTCGTTCCAGGTCGGCAACTACCTCGGCGCTGTCCGTCACTGGGTCTCCCTGCAGGAGTCGTACGACGCCTTCTACTGCGTGGTCGACCTGCATGCCATCACGGTCGAGCAGGATCCGGCGGTGCTGCGCGAGGCGACGATGAGCGCGTACGCCCAGATCCTGGCGGCGGGGGTCGATCCGGCGCACGCCACGCTGTTCGTCCAGAGCCACGTCCCCGAGCACGCCGAGCTGGCGTGGGTGCTCGGGTGCCTCACCGGCTTCGGTGAGGCGAGCCGGATGACGCAGTTCAAGGACAAGTCCTCTCGTACCGGAGCGGAGAGCGCGTCCGTCGGGCTGTTCACGTACCCGGTGCTGATGGCCGCAGACGTGCTGCTGTACCAGACCGCGCGGGTTCCTGTGGGGGAGGACCAGCGCCAGCACCTCGAGCTCACCCGCGATCTTGCCCAGCGGTTCAACGGCCGGTACGGAGACACCTTCACCGTGCCGGAGCCGCACATCGTCAAGGACACCGCGAAGATCTACGACCTGCAGGTGCCCACGGCGAAGATGAGCAAATCATTGCCCGCTGGGTGCGTGCTCCTGCTCGACCCGGCCACGACGATCACCAAGAAGATCAAGTCCGCGGTGACCGACAGCGAGAGCGAGGTGCGGTTCGACCCGGTGACCAAGCCCGGGGTGTCCAACCTGGTGACGATCCTGGCCACGTTCACGGACCGCACCGTGGAGGCGGTCGTGAAGGAATTCCAAGGCACGGGCTACGGGGCACTCAAGGCAGACACTGCGCAGGCGGTCGTGGCGTTCGCGGAGCCATTTGCGGCGAAGGTGCACGAGCTGCTCGCTGACCCTGCCGAGCTCGCGCGCCTCATGGCCCACGGAGCCGCGCAAGCCCATGAGGTGGCGGCACCGACGCTCGCGGCGGCGTACCAGCGGGTCGGTTTCGTCCCCGCGGGACGCTGACGGCGCCGCCCGTGCCCACCAGGACCAGTGCCGGTCGCCGGCTCGGGGTCGCCGTCGAGCTGCCCCCCGCGATCGCCGACCCGTTGGAGGCGGCCCGAAGGCGCAGCGGCGACCCGGCCGCGGACCACATGGCTCCGCACATCACGTTGGTTCCCCCGGTGCACGTGCCTGGGGCGAGCCTGGACGAGGTGCACGAGCTGCTGGCCAGTGCCGCCGCCGCGGTACGGCCCTTCGAGGTGCACCTGCGCGGCACCGGGACGTTCCGTCCGGTCTCGGACGTGGTGTTCGTGACTGTCGCCTCCGGCATCGGGGCGCTGGAGCGGCTTGCCGCCGCTCTACGGGTGCGCCCCCTGGACCCGCCGCTGCACTTCCCGTACCACCCGCACGTCACCTTGGCCCACGACGTCACAGACGATGCCCTGGACCGCGTCTACCACGAGCTGTCCGGGTTCGAGGCGCGCTTCGCCGTGGACTCGTTCCGGCTGTACGAGCACGACCCGCTGACCGCCGCGCGGCCGGACGGGGGCCGACGCTGGCACCCTGTGGCCGACCTGTCGCTGGGCTGAGCGCGCTCAAGTGGGGGGACTGACCCGCGTACCTGCTCCACATGTTGTTTTCCGGGTGAGTTGACGACATTTGGAGCAGGTACTCGCGCACTCCTGCGATGGGAGTGAGGGATAACCTCGCGGCCGTGACGAACGAACCCCACCCCCTGTCTGATCTGGAAGCGGCCTCCGCGCGCGCCGACGCCGCCGCGCAGGCTCCGTTGGTCGAGTCCGCGCCGGCCGGGGCCACGTCGCCGAGTGGAGTCGAGGGTCGGGCACTGCGCGAGCGCACCGGGGGACCGGTGACCCGGCGGCGCACCCAGATGGACGTGTCCACGACCGACCAGCGACTGCTGGACAACCGCGGTCCGAAGGACTGGGTTCACACCGACCCGTGGCGAGTCCTTCGTATTCAGTCCGAGTTCGTGGAGGGGTTCGGGACCTTGTCCGACCTCGGGCGCTCGGTGTGCGTCTTCGGCTCCGCCCGTACCAAACCGGACTCCCCGCACTACGCCCAGGCCGAACAGCTCGCCCGCCGGTTCGCCGCCAACGGGTGGACCGTGATCACCGGCGGTGGGCCGGGAATAATGGAGGCCGCGAACAAGGGCGCGTGCGAGGCCGGTGGCACGAGCGTCGGGCTCGGCATCGAGCTCCCGTTCGAGCAGGGCCTGAACCAGTGGGTCGACATCGGGATCCACTTCCGATACTTCTTCGCTCGCAAGACCATGTTCTTGAAGTACTCCCAGGGATTCGTGGTGTTCCCAGGCGGCTTCGGCACGTTCGACGAGCTGTTCGAGGCGCTCACTCTGGTGCAGACGCGTAAGGTCACGTCGTTCCCGGTGATCTTGGTGGGGGTCGCGTACTGGCAGGGCCTGCTCGACTGGCTGCGGGACTCGGTGCTGGCCGAGGGCAAGGTCTCGGCACCGGACCTCGGGCTGCTGCACGTGACCGACGACCCGGATGAGGTGGTACGCATCCTCGCCAACGCGTTCCGCGAGCGGGGGGACGACGGCTGACCGACTGCGGGCCGATGCGCTCAGGCCAGTCCGCGGCGGGCGACCGCCGGCGGGCGTGTCCCGGCGATCGTCGCGACCATGTCGAGGGTCTGCCGGGTCGCGAGCACGTCGTGGGCTCGGAAGACCCGGGCCCCGAGCCAGGCCGACACGGAGGTCGTCGCCAGGGTGCCGACCAGCCGCTCGCCCGGGGCTGCGATGTCCAGGGTCTCCCCGACGAAGTCCTTGCGCGACAACGACACCAGCACGGGCCACCGGGTCGCCACAAGCTCGGGCAAACGACGCGTCGCCTCGAGCGAGTGCCGGGTGTTCTTGGCGAAGTCGTGCCCGGGATCCAGCAGCAGGCCGTCGCGGCGAACCCCCAGGGCGGCTGCTCGCTCCAGCTCACCGCCGGTGCGGGCCAGGATGTCCGCCACGACGTCGTCGTACGCGACCCGATGCGGCCGGGTCCGCGGGGCGGCTCCACCGGCGTGGGTGCAGACCAGGCCGACGCCGAACTGCGCGGCCACCTCGGCCAGCGCCGGATCGGCCCCGCCCCACGCGTCGTTGAGCAGGTCCGCCCCCTCCTGGCAGACCGCCCGCCCGACGGCGGCGCGCCAGGTGTCCACGCTGATCGCGACCTGCGGGTGCGCAGCGCGTACCGCCGCGACGAACGAGGCCGTTCGGCGGATCTCCTCCACCTCGTCGACCTCGTCCCCCGGCCCGGCCTTCACTCCCCCGATGTCGATGATTCCGGCGCCCTCGTCGACCGCCCGCTCGGCGGCGGCCAGCGCCGCGTCGAATGCGTACGTCGCACCCTTGTCGAAGAACGAGTCCGGCGTCCGGTTGACGATGGCCATCACGACCGTCTGATCGTCGGCGAAGACCTGTGGGCCCAGCCGTAGCAGCACGTGTCTTCCTCGATTCGCGGGTCAGGCCGGATGCCACCGGCAGGGCTCAGCGTGACATGCTCGGCGCGACGGTCAGCGTCGACCGGCATCGCCCACCGTTATCGGATCCGCCCGCCCGCCGCCAGCGAGGAGCCACGAGGTGCCCCTGGTCTTTGCCATCGCGGCCCTCGCGGTCGTGCTGCTCGTCGCCCTGCTGGCAGTGGGGCGGATGGGAGCGCTGCCCCAGGCGCGGCCTGACGTGGCGCCCTTGAACCTGCCCGAGGGCCGTGAGCTCAGCGCCGCGGACGTGACCGGGGTGCGGTTCGCCGTCGGGCTGCGCGGCTACCGCATGGACCAGGTTGACGGCGTGCTCGAACGGCTCGCGGTGGACGTGCGCGAGAAGGACGCCAGGATCGCGCTGCTGCAGGGGCAGCTCGGTAGCGAGCCAGGATCATCGATGGAACCCGCCGGTGACGTCGGCCTCGGCACGGCGCCGGCTAGGGCCGACCCGGCACTTTCAGAGCTGGCCGTGTCTGGGCCGGCAGTGTCGGAGCCCACTCTGTGGGCGCCTACCGCGTCGGTCCCGTCGACCCCGGACGACGAGGGCGGCCCGGTCCGGTGACGGCTACTCCGAGCCCGGATCTCGCGGTCGAGGAGGACGGTGTCGCGCGCTGCCGCTGGGGGGCGAGCTCGCCGGAGTATCGCGCCTACCACGACCAGGAGTGGGGCCGTCCGGTTCACGGGGACCAGGAGATCTTCGAGAAGCTCAGCCTCGAGGCATTCCAGTCCGGGCTGGCGTGGATCACGATCCTTCGCAAGCGGGAGGGATTCCGGGCCGCCTTCGACGGCTTCGACCCGGTGCGGGTCGCGGCGTACGGGCCCGGCGACGTCGAGCGGCTCATGGCAGATGCCGCAATCGTGCGCAACCGGGCCAAGATCGCGGCGACCGTCGCCAACTCCCGTGCGGTCCTGGCCCTGCTCGACGCAGACGGGCCCGGGGCCCTGGACCGGATGTTCTGGTCGTACCGGCCGGCTCGGCACCCAAGGCCCCACTCGTCCGCCGACATCCCCGCGACGACGCCGGAATCCGTCGCACTGGCCAAGGCCCTGCGCAAGGCCGGATTCGCCTTCGTCGGACCGACGACCGCGTACGCGGCCATGCAGGCCCTCGGGGTCGTGGACGACCACCTCGCGGGATGCGTCGCCGCACAGCCGTGAGGCGCCGGACCCCCGGCGGTAGGAGTCATCCCGGATATCGGCGATAATGGTCGCCGATGTAATCGCACCGGCCTGCCGTGCCGTGCGACCGATGCGAAAAGGGGTGCGGTATGGCCGCCATGAAGCCGCGGACGGGCGACGGCCCGCTCGAGGTCACTAAGGAGGGTCGCGGCATCGTCATGCGCGTCCCGCTCGAGGGCGGCGGCCGACTCGTCGTCGAGCTGACGCCGGACGAGGCCAAGGATCTCGGCGCACAGCTGACAACGGTGGCCGGCTGAGGGCCAGCACCACGGCGACAGTGAAGGCCCCCGCCGGTCTCGGCGG
>JBDTDW010000174.1:0-6606 GCA_039922855.1 Candidatus Nanopelagicales bacterium
GTGGCGCAGATCGCTTCGGAGAAAGCCGGCATCATCAAGGCTGGGGCAGAAGTCGTTCTTTCACAACAAGTTCAACCGGCTGCCGAGGTGCTGTTGGCGCGGGTCGGTGAGGTGGGCGCGGGCGTCGTACGCGAGGGTCTGGACTTCGCGGTCGTACACCGTGACCTCGCCGTGGGGGGACAGCTCCTGACGCTTCAGGGGCTTGGGGGACGATACGAAGACCTGTTCCTGCCCCTGTTCGGTGCCCACCAGGCGCACAACGCCGCTGTGGCGCTGGCCGCCGTCGAGTCCTTCCTCGGCGGGGGGCAGTCCAGCCTTGATCTCGACCTGGTGCGCAAGGGCTTCGCCGACGTCTCGTCCCCGGGCCGTCTCGAGGTCGTACGCCGAGGTCCCACGGTGCTCGTCGACGCGGCGCACAACCCGCACGGGGCTCTCGCCCTCGCCGAGGGGGTACGCGACGGCTTCGACTTCACCCACATCGTCGGCCTTGTCGCGGTGCTGGCCGGCAAGGACGCCCGGGGACTGCTCGAGGCGTTGGAGCCGCTGCTGGCTGAGGTCGTCGTATCGGCGAACTCGTCGCCCCGGACACTGGACCCCGACGAGCTCGGCGCCATCGCCGTCGACGTGTTCGGCTCGCAGCGTGTCGAGGTGGTGCCGCGGTTCCCCGACGCGGTCGAGACCGCGATGCGGCTCGCCGACGAGGCCGCAGCCGAGCTCGGGGGCGGGACCGGAGTGCTGATCACCGGCTCGGTCGTCACGGCGGCCGACGGGCGCGCCCTGCTCGGCCGCACCGACGTCTGAGCATGGGAGTCCTGTCGTGAAGATGCTGTGTCCGGCGGTGCTCGGGCTCGAGGCCGTGATCGTGCTGCTCGCGATCCCGGTCGTCCTGGCACTGACCTCCGGGGGTCCGCTGGCAGTGTGGGCCCTGGCTGGGCTGGCGCTGCTCGCCGTCGCGACGGCGGCACTTTTTCGTCGCGACCTGCGCACCGCTGTCGGGGTCGGATGGGTCATCCAGCTTTTCGTGGTGCTGTCGGGGCTGATCGTGCCGGCGATGTTGTTCGTCGGGGTGGTATTCGCCGCGCTCTGGTGGGCGGCGATCCACTTCGGCCGACGGGTCGACCGGGTCGACGCCGAGCGTCGCTCCTCGCTCGGCTAGCCTGCTGGTCCCACGCGGGCACAGCGTCCGAGCCCGAGAGCCCAGCCCACGAGTCAGCGAGTCCAGGAGTCCCCGTGTCCGAGCGCACCCTCGTCCTCGTCAAGCCGGACGGAGTCCAGCGCGGCCTTGTCGGAGAGGTGCTGTCACGGATCGAGCGCAAGGGCTTCACGCTCGTCGCCGCCGAGCTTCGCACCATCGATCGAGCCACGGCCCAGGCGCACTACGCCGAGCATGATGGCAAGTCGTTCTTCGCCGACCTCGTGGACTTCATCACATCTGGGGCGCTGTTCGCCGCGGTGATCGAAGGTCGTGAGGCGATCGTGAGCTGGCGCACAATGATGGGCGCGACCGACCCGGCCAAGGCCGCACCAGGGACGATCCGTGGCGACCTGGCCACCGAGCTGAGCCACAACGTGACGCACGGCTCAGACTCGACCGAGTCCGCCACGCGCGAGATCGCTCTGTTCTTCCCCGAACTTTGACGTGTCGGCTTTCCCCTGGCAGCGGTGAGAATCGCGCGCTGGACGGGCACCCCCGTCTGAGCCGTACCATGGAGGCTCCCGTGCACCTTCGGCGGCGTCGACAGCGGCCCCGCGACTGGGTGCGCCGTACGCCCCACACCGGAAGGCCTTCACCTCCTCATGGCGAACAACCTGTCGTTCATCGGCCGCGACATGGCCGTCGACCTCGGTACCGCGAACACCCTGGTCTACGTGCGCGGGCGCGGGATCGTGCTCAACGAGCCCAGCGTCGTGGCGATCAACCAGAACACCGGTGGGATCCTCGCGGTCGGCGCCGAGGCCAAGAAGATGATCGGGCGGACGCCGGGCAACATCGTGGCCATCCGACCACTGAAGGACGGTGTGATCGCCGACTTCGACACGACCGAGCGCATGCTGCGCTACTTCATCCAGAAGGTGCACAAGCGCCGCCACCTGGCCAAGCCTCGGCTCGTGATCTGCGTGCCGTCCGGGATCACCGGTGTCGAGCAGCGAGCCGTCAAGGACGCCGGCTACGCGGCCGGAGCGCGCAAGGTCTTCATCATCGAGGAGCCGATGGCGGCCGCGATCGGTGCCGGCCTGCCCGTCCACGAACCGACCGGCAACATGGTCGTCGACATCGGCGGCGGCACCACCGAGGTGGCGGTCATCTCCCTCGGCGGCATCGTGACGAGCCTGTCGATCCGGGTCGGTGGGGACGAGCTCGACAGCGCGATCATCACGTACGTCAAGAAGGAGTACTCGCTCATGCTGGGCGAGCGCACCGCTGAAGAGATCAAGATGGCCATCGGCTCGGCCTTCCCGAGCCCGGACGAGCCCCACGCCGAGATCCGCGGACGGGACCTGGTCACCGGCCTGCCGCGCACCGTGGTCGTGACAGCCGAGGAGATCCGGCGCGCGATCGACGAGCCCGTGAACGCCGTGGTCGATGCGGTGAAGACGACGCTGGACCGGACCCCGCCGGAGCTCTCCGGCGACATCATGGACCGCGGGATCGTGCTTACCGGTGGCGGTGCTCTGCTCAAGGGCCTCGACGAGCGGCTTCGGCACGAGACCGGCATGCCCATCGTGATCGCCGAGGACCCGCTGGACTGCGTGGCCCTCGGGTCGGGTAAGTGTGTCGAGGAGTTCGAGGCGCTGCAACAGGTTTTGATCTCCGAATCCCGCCGTTGACACGGAACGTCGGCTGACCGCGGTCGCGGCGGCGGACCACCCTGTGGGGAACCAGCAGCAGCCCCACGGCGTCCCACGGCTACGGCCTCCGCAGCGCCATGGGGAGTCCCTGCCACCACGATCTGACGACAGAGGGATGCAGCGGTGAGGGACACCCGACGCACCCGCGTCGTGCTCTCCGTGCTGCTGGTCGTCTCCATGACCCTTGTCGTGCTGAACCTGCGCGGGGGGAACGACGGCCTCCGAAGCACGGCGGCCGGCGTCTTCGGACCGATCGAGAACGCCGCAGGGACGGTCGTGCGCCCGGTCAGCAACTTCATCTCCTCGATCACCAGCCTGGGTTCCCAGCAGGACCAGATCGCGGCGCTGAAGGCCCGGAACGACCAGCTGCAGCAACAGCTCGAGGCATCTGCGTACGTGGCCGGTCGGGCCCAGCAGCTCGACGACCTGCTTCACGTCGCCGGCCTGGGCAGATACACGATCGTCCCCGCCCAGGTGATCGCGATCGGGCCGACCCAAGGCTTCGGCTGGACCATCACGATCGACGCCGGCAGCCGGGACCACATCAAGCCGGAGATGTCAGTGATCGCCGGCACCGGCCTGGCCGGCAAGGTCGTGAGCGTGACCGCGACTACTGCGGTGGTGCAGCTGATCACGGATGCGACCAGCACGGTGGGTGCCCGGCTGGCGGGCTCGGACCGGATCGGCCTGCTCAACGGCACCGGGAGCCCGGCCTCGCTGCAGCTGCAGATGCTCGACCAGCTCAACCCGGTCAAGGTCGGTGACCGGCTCGTGAAGGCGCTGACCCCGAACTCTCCCTACGTCGCGGGGATACCTCTGGGGGTCGTGTCCTCGGTCGCGGGCAACGGGCAGCTGGCAACGGTCACTCCGTATGTCGACGTGACGGCTCTGGACGTCGTCGGCGTCGTCGTCGTCGGACCCCGCACCGACCCCCGGGACGCACTACTCCCGCCGATACCATCAACCTCAGCTTCACCTTCACAGTTGGCGAGCCCCGGGGCCGGGGGCAACCTCCCGGTGCCGAACGTGAGCGCGAGCCCCTGAGGATGGCCTTCATCCGGGTCCTGCTCGTGGCTGTCCTGCTCTTCACCGCCCTGTTGCTGCAGCTGACGGTGCTGCCGCTCTTGGGCCTGCCCGGTGCCACTCCGGACCTCCTCCTCGTCACGGTTGCCGCTATCGGGGTGGCCAGCGGACCGGTCAAGGGTGCTGGGTGCGGATTCATCGCCGGGGTGGTCCTGGACCTTGTGCCCCCCGCGACCGGCATCCTGGGGTTGTCCGCGGTCGTGCTCACGGTGGTCGGCTACCTGGCAGGTGAGCTCGGCGAGCGCCGGGACCGTCCGGCGCTGAACACGATCCTCGCGGTCGCGGGCCTTGCCGGGGGTGCGGTGCTGGGTTACGCCATGATCGGCGGGATCGTGTCCGACCCGCGGGTCGACTGGGCGCGGGTGCCGAGCCTGGCACTGACTTCTGGTCTGTACGCTGGCGTCCTGGCGGCCTTCGTCGTACCCGGCGTCGGCGCCATGGTCCGCCGGCTCGACCCGCCCGACACCGGCTACGAGCTCGGGCGGTACGACCGGTGAGCGTGTTGCCCCGGATCGGTCGTAGGTCACGTTCGGTCGCGGAACCCCACGTCCACGCGGTCCGTCGGACGGCAAGGGTCGACCGGCAGGGCAGCGGCGGGTACAGCGCGGCGGCCGGTCCATCGGCCCGCGGCGCCCGGACCACCGTCCGGCGTACCCGCTTCGGACAGAGAGGGACCTCGTTGTGACCGAACGGTCCACTCTGCGACTCGTCGTCCTCGGGGCGCTCCTGTTCTCCCTCGTTGCCACCCTCGTCGGCCGACTGTTCTTCCTCCAGGTGATCAACGCTGCTGCGTACCGCCAGCAGTCCTCGACCAACAACGTGCGGGACGTCATCACCCCAGCGCCTCGCGGGCTGATCCTCGACCAGGCCGGACGCCCGCTCGTCGCGAACCGCACCTCGTTGGTGGTCTCGCTGGACCGCGCCGAGATCAGCTCGCAGAAGGACAAGGGCAAGGCCGTGCTCACGCGACTGGCCAAGGCCCTGGGGACGACGTACCAGGTCCTCGACGAGAAGATCCAGCTCTGCGGCACCAAGGGCGCCGTCCGCGGAGTCTGCTGGAACGGCTCACCCTTCCAGCCGATCCCGGTCGCGAAGGACGTCACGACGGACCTGGCGCTGTCGATCATGGAACGACGGGCGAGCTTCCCCGGCGTGGTGGCTGAGCTCGAGGATCTGCGCGACTATCCGTCCCTCTATGGCGCAAATGCCGCCCAGATGCTGGGCTACCTCGGGGCCGTGAGCCAGCAGGAGCTCGACGCGCAGGCCCAAGCAGTCGCCGACGGAAAGCTGCCCGCAGCGCAGGCCACCCTCACGGCCTCCGACCTGGTCGGCCGAGGTGGGCTCGAGCAGCAGTACAACTCCTATCTGCGCGGTAGCGACGGCGTCAAGGCGCTCGCTGTCGACGTCGCGGCCAACGTGACAGGGACGGTGTCGCAGACCGCACCGACTCCAGGGGACGATCTGGTGACCAACATCGATGCCCGGCTGCAGGCGGTCGTCGAGCAGCAGCTGAAGGCGGCGATCGAGCGGGCTCGCGCCATGAAGGCAAAGGACGGTTCGGGCAACTACAAGGCCGATTCCGGCGCCGCGGTGGTGCTGGACGTGACGAACGGTCACGTGCTGGCGATGGCGTCCTATCCGACGTACAACCCTGACGTGTGGGTGGGCGGCATCAAGAGTGCAGAGTACCAGGCACTCACCGCAGCCTCAGCCAACTCCCCGTTGCTGTCGCGTGCGACCCAGGGCCTGTTCGCGCCGGGATCGACGTTCAAGATCGCAAGCACGTCCGCAGCGCTCATGCAGGGTTACTCCCAGACCCAGTCGTACGACTGCCCCTCCAGCGTCACCGCCGGTGGACGGGTGTTCAACAACGACGAGGGTCAGGCGAGCGGTCCCATCACGCTGGCAAGAGCGATCGAGCTGTCTTGCGACACCGTCTTCTACCAGATCGCGAAAGACTTCTGGATCCGCGACGGGGGACTGAACGCCAAACCCGGCACCATGGAACCCATCGAGGCCATGGCCCGGGCGTACGGCATGGGCAAGCGGACCGGAATCGATCTGCCCGGTGAGCTGGCCGGCCAGGTCGGGGGCCGGGTGTTCAAGCAGGAGTTCGCTGCGAAATACCGGGCGGACTGGTGCCGCAACGCGGTCGTGGGCTTCCCGACCCTCGCCAAGACCGATCCGGCCGCGGCGGCGAAGCTACAGGCGTACGCCAAGGACAACTGCGCGACCGGTGATCTCTTCCAGGTCGGTGACGCGGTCAACCTCGCGATCGGTCAGGGCGACACAGCGATCACCCCGCTGCAGCTGGCGCAGGCCTACGCGGCGCTCGCGAACGGCGGGACGATCTACCAGCCACAGGTCGCGAAGGCGATCGTGACCGCCGAGGGCAAAGTGGTGCGGGTCTTCGCACCGAAGAAGACCGGGAACCTCCCGGTCTCGGCCTCGGTGCAGGCCTACCTGCGGGACGCCTTCGCGGGCACCTCGGTCGCCGGGACCGCCGCTGTCGACTACACCAACTTCCCGCTGGCCGCGGTCGGTGGCATCGCCAGCAAGACCGGCACCGCCCAGGTCAACGGCAAGCAGTCGACCTCATGGTTCGCGACCTACGCACCGGCCAACAAGCCCAGGTACGCCGTCGTCATGATGGTGTCGCAAGGTGGGTACGGC
>JBDTDW010000175.1:0-6589 GCA_039922855.1 Candidatus Nanopelagicales bacterium
ACGACACGCCGACGATCCGGGCGAAGTTGCGACCAAACGCCGGTGCACCTGCCCAGCAACGACCAAACGCCGGTGAACCATCCCCGGTTCAGAGCTGGGGTGCCGGTCGGTCAGAGGGCCGGCGGCAGGAGCAGCGCGTCGGCGAGGGCCTGCAGGTACGTGGCCCGCGGTAGTTCCACCGCGCCCAGCGATGCCAGGTGCGGGGTGGGCCACTGCACGTCGAGCAGCCTGCGCTGCGGCGATCCAGCGGCTCGCAGCCGGTCGACCAGTGCCACGAGCGCGACCTTCGACGCGTCGGTCGCCCGGTGGAACATCGACTCCCCCGCGAAAAGGCCGCCGATCTGCAACCCGTACAGGCCGCCTACCAGCTCGCCGTCCGCTGCGCGCACCTCCACCGAGTGGGTCCAGCCGAGCTCGTGCAGCCCGACGTAGCACCGACGCACCGCCGGCGTGATCCAGCCGTGCGGGCGGTCCGGGTCGCCACAGGCGCGTACGACCTCCTCGAACGCGGTGTCGTACGTGACCTGGAACCGGCGCACCGACCGGCGCAGGGACTTCGATACCCGAAGGCCTTCCAGCGGGATCACCCCGCGCGGCTGCGGCGACCACCACCCCACCGGGCCGCGACGGCTGACCGGCATCGGGAACATCCCGTTGCGGTACGCCGCGAGCACGGTGCCAGGGAGCAGGTCGGCGCCGACCCCGAGCAGCTCGCGGTCCGCAAGCGCCTGCGCCGGGTCGGGCAGCACCCAGACCGTCGGGGACGGCTCCACCGGGGTCATCGCAGCAGCATCAGCGCGGCTCAGTGGGAGTGGTCGACAGCCGGGGTCAGGGCACCCAGGTGCCGGGCCACGTCATCGGAGGCCTGCGATCCGTACGACGCGCGGAGGCGGTCCACGAAATGCCGGCGCGAGAGGTCGTACTCCTGGGTGCCGATGGTCTCGATCACGTACGTCGCCAGCATGGATCCCACCTGGGCACAACGCGTGGGCGACACTCCCCAGGCGATGCCCGCCAGGAATCCGGCCCGGAACGCGTCTCCGACGCCGGTGGGGTCAGCCTTGCTGTCTTCGTCCGCGCACGGGACGTGGATCGGCTCCCCCCCGGCAGTCTCGATCCTGGACCCGGACCGGCCCAGCGTCGTGACGCGCATGCCTACCCGAGCCAGGACCTCCGGGGCCGACCAGCCGGTCTTGGCCTCGATCAGGCCCGCTTCGTACTCGTTGCTGAACAGGTAAGCAGCACCGTCGATCAGCTGCTCGATCCCCGGGCCGTCGAGCCGCGCCAGCTGCTGGCTCGGGTCGGCGACGAACGGGAGGCCGCGAAACCGGCACTCCGTGGTGTGCCGCGCCATGGCGTCAGGGTCGTTCGCCCCCACCACCACCAGGTCCAGCCCCCCGAGCCGATCGGCGACCGGACCCAGCTCGATGTCGCGCGCCTCGGACATGGCACCGGCGTAGAACGACGCGATCTGGCACTGCGCCGCGTCCGTGGTGCACACGAAACGGGCCGTGTGCCGCACGTCGGAGACGTGCACCGACAGCGTGTCCACGTTGTGCCGCTCCAACCACGACCGGTAGTCGGCGAAGTCCGGCCCGACGGCACCCACCAGGATCGGGCGCTGCCCCAGCACCCCCATCCCGAACGCGATGTTGGCGGCCACCCCGCCCCGACGGATGTCCAGGTCGTCGACCAGAAAGCTCAACGACACCTTGTCCAGGGACCCCTCGATGAAGGAGTCCGCGAACAGACCAGGAAATGTCATGAGGTGGTCGGTCGCGATCGAACCGGTCACGCACACGCGCACGGGGATTCCTCTCCTGCAGGCCAGGCGGGCGGACGCAGGCAGACTACCCGCCGATTGGGGAACCGAGAGCCAGGGCGGCAACGTCCGATCGCACGACAGAGGCGACGGGAGCACACCATGACCTTGATCGCGAGCCGCCGGGGCACTGTTGTCGGCGTGGCTCTGCTCGCCCTGCTCACCGGCTGCGCCGGCGACCCGTCCGGCCCCGGGGAGAACCCGGTGCCCGCGGTCCTGCACCTGTCCGGATCATCGGGCGGCACGGCCGCGTTCGGCACCCCGGGCGAGGCCGGCGAGATGACTCCGGGCAGCACCGCGCCCACACCTGGCTCCCCCGGCCAGGCCGGCGATGGGTACAACGGGGCCGGCCAGACCTGGTCGGGGTATCGCGTGGTCGGGGCGTTGCCCACCGGGCCTGCCGCCGCACCGGTCCAACGGTTCCCCGGGCTGGTGCAGATCAGTGCCGTACGCGCCCTGGCAGGCGCGCTGGGGCTGACCGGAGCGCCGGTCCGACACGCCCACGGCTGGGTGGTGACCGGGCCCGGCGCGGCGACGCTGCGGGTCCGCGATGACGGCACCGGACAGTGGTCCTACTTGCGGGCGGCCACCAGTCCGTGGTGCCTGCCACAGGTCGATCTCGACTCGGGCCGCGCCCCGACGTCCGGGACCGTGTGCTCGGCCGGGCCCGTCCCACCGCCGGGTACCTTGCCGGGCATCCCGGCCGGTCCCTCGGCCAGCACGGCCCTGGCAGTCGCGGCCCCGGTGTTGAGCGCGGTCGGCCTGCCACCGCTGAGGTCACAGGCCCGAGCCGGCTCACCCCTGACCATGGTCTGGGTCGATCCCGTGGTGGGCGGGTTGCCCACGGTGGGACTGACCACGACGGTCATGGTCGATCGTGACGGCGTGCTGAGCGCGGACGGCTGGCTCGGAACGCCAGTCCCGGGAGCGGACTACCCGCTGGTCACGGCGGCGCAGGCACTTCGGTCCCTGACCCTGATGGCGCATCCCATGATGCCCGTTACGGCGCGACCGGCGATCGCGATCGCCTGCCCGGCCCCGGCCGGCACGGTCTCCGGACCTGTGTGCGGCGGGCCGATCGAGATCACCGGCGCCCACCTCGGACTGGCCCTGCGGTACGAATACACCGCGCCGATCCTGGTGCCGGCGTGGCTGTTCTCGACGGCGGCCAAGTACTTGTCCGGGGAGCCCACGTACCCGATCGTGGTGATCGCCGTGCAGCCGCGCTACCTTCCCACGCCCACCCCGCCGTTCGCGACCGCCGTTCCCCAGCCCACCGGTCCGGGGAGCACCGGCGGCGGTCAGTCCGTCCCGGGCCAATCCGCGCCGGGACTGCCGACGCCCGTAGAACCTGCTCCGGGCCTGCCGGTCGGGGCCGGGCACGGAGTCGGGCCCGGGTGACCTACGACGTGCAAGAGCCCGGCGATCAGTGATCGCCGGGCTCTTGGCACCACCCCCAGGATCGGGGCGGGATGGCTAGCTGAAGGAGTCCCCGCAGGCGCACGAGCCGCCGGCGTTCGGGTTGTCGATCGTGAAGCCCTGCTTCTCGATCGTGTCGACGAAGTCGATCGTCGCGCCACTGAGGTACGGGGCACTCATCCGGTCTGTGACGACCTTCACGTCCCCGAAACCTTTGACGATGTCGCCGTCCAGCGAGCGGTCGTCGAAGAACAGCTGGTAGCGCAGCCCCGAGCACCCGCCCGGTTGGACCGCGACGCGCAGCGCGAGATCAGCGCGGCCCTCCTGGTCGAGCAGGGAGGCCACCTTGGTGGCGGCGGTGTCGGTGAGCAGGACCCCGTCGACCGTCGTGGTCGCGGTCTCGGCGTCGGTGCTGGTATCGGCCGTCATGGTGGGTTCCTCCGTCAAGGTCACACGGTTGATGCGTCGAAAGGAAGTACCGCTCGTCGGTGCCAACCGCGAAGGTGCCGCGGCTGTTCCCGCCTGCCATGGTGCCACGCCAGGAGCTGATCAGCCCAGCCCGGTGCTCCTTGGCGACCCGCGGACCGCCCCCGGGGCAGCGACACCTGCGTGCAGACCCCCCTCTGTTCGGAGGAAGGTGGCAGGACCAGCGCTCAACGTGACCAGGTCCGGGCGGTCCGCTCGGCCAGGTCGGCGAGCCGGTCGCCGGGACCGATCAGCGCATCGGCCACCACCCCGCCGCGCGAGACGACGTCGTCGACGACCGCGTACGACGCGCAGACCCCGGTGGGCGAGTACTCACGCCGACCGACCTCGACCCGGCCGGCCAGCACCAGGCACGGCAGGGCACGTTCCAGCGCCAGGGCCGCGACCCCGGCCACGACCTTGCCCCGCAGGCTCTGCCAGTCGAAGCAGCCCTCCCCCGTGACGACGAGGTCGCACCCATCGATGCGCCGACGCAGCTCGACAGCGTCCATGACCGTGCCGATCCCGGCGGCTCGGCTCGCTCCCACAGCGATGAGGGCGTACCCAAGACCGCCGGCGGCCCCTGCACCCAGAGCCACCGCCGGGTCCCTGCCGTCCGGTCGTCTCCCGACGGCTCGCGCGTACGCCGCCAGCGCCACCTCCAGCGCCAGAACCTGTTCTGGCGTAGCACCTTTCTGCGGACCGAATCCGGCGGAGGCGCCACGCGCTCCCAGCAGCGGGCTGTCCACGTCCGTCGCAGCCACCAGCCCGACGCCGGCCAATCGGTCCCGGACTGCGTGCAGGTCCACCGCCGCCAGCTCCCCCAGGCCTGCGCCACCGCGGGCCAACAGCCCGGTCGCGTCGGCGCCGGAGGAGAGGGTCGCGGTAGCCCCGAGCGCGACCAGCAACCCGGCTCCCCCGTCGTTGGTGCCCGACCCGCCCAGCCCGACGACGACCTCGCTCGCGCCGGCCGCGACGGCGGTGGTGACCAGCTCGCCGACCCCGTACGTCGTGGTCGTGGTCGGGTCGCGGGCCTCGGTCGGGCACAGGTGCAGCCCGCAGGCCTGCGCGGACTCCACGTACGCAGTGCGACCCACGACCAGCACGGCCGCCGGCATCCGCTCGCGGAGCGGGCCGCTAACGGTAGCGGCGACGAGGTCGCCGCCCAGGCTGGCGTGCAGGACGTCGAGGAAGCCCGGCCCGCCATCGGCCAGCGGGGCCAGGTCGAGCTCGTCGTCAGGGGCGGTCCGGGCCCATCCCCGGGCGATCGCGGCAGCGGCCTGCCGGGCCGACAGCGTGCCGCCGAACGCGTCCGGCGCGATGAGGACTCGCACGATCCTCGACGCTACCGATCAGGGCGAGCCGCCGTCCCCGCGGGTACGTCCGCCGTCACTGCGGGTACGGATGGACGACCCGAGGCGGCGACTGACCTCGTCGGCAGCGCGGCGGACGTGTCGGGCCAGGGACTGCGTCGCGGGGTCGTCGATGGTGTTGACGGTGTTGACGGTGTCGATGGCGTCGATGGGGTCGATGGGGTACGTCACCGCGACGGCCGCCACCGGGCGGTCGACGTGGTCGGTCACGGCGGCCGCGACGGAGGCGAACCCGGCCGTCACCTCGCCGTCCTCGACGGCGTACCCACGACGGCGGACGTCCACCAGCATCGAGCGCAGCGCCGACGGGGTCCGTGGACCGGGTGCATCACCGCGCTCGGCCAGCGCTCCTGCGTTCGGGTACATCGCGCGGATCTGTGCCGCCGGCATGACCGCGAGCAGGGCCCGCCCGCTGGCGGTGAGGTGGGCCGGCAGCCGTACGCCGACATCAGTCACGAGCAATGGGCGGCCAGGGGCCCTCTCCTCGATGACGTAGACGACGTCGCGGCCGTCGAGCACCACGAGGTGTCCGTTGTTCCGGGTTCGGCGCACCAGCGTCTCCAGCGGTGCCCGGGCCAGACGAGCCAGCGGCGCCTGCCGGGTGTAGCCCGCCCCGAGCTCGTACGACGCGACGCCCAGGCCGTATCGCTGCTGTTCGGGCAGGTGCACGACATAGCCGGCGGCCACCAGGGTGGTCAGCAGGTGGTAGGTCGTGGACCGTGGCAGGGCCACTTCGCGCGCTATCGACCCGGCCCGGACCGGGGTGGCCTGCCGACCCAGGTAGCTCAGGATCGCCAGTGCCTGGGTGGCTGCCGGGACCTTGGTCACGGAGCGATCTTAGCCAGTGTCTGGTATCCCAGACACTATCGGGAGTCCGGTGGTGGCACACGGGTACCTCGCAGGCGTTCGATGGCCATATGCAGACCACACCAACCCGCCCGCACCACGACACCACCACGGTCGTGGTGGGCATCGGACCGCTCTCCAGCGCGGACGTCGTTTCGGTGGCCCGGCACGGCTGCCAGGTCAAGATCTCCGACGACGCGCTCGCCGCGGTCGCTGCGAGCCGGGCCGTCATCGACGCCCTCGTCAACGACACCGAGCCGCACTATGGGGTCTCGACCGGCTTCGGCGCACTGGCGAACAAACACATCCCGGTCGAGCTGCGCGCACAGCTGCAGCGCGGCCTGATCCGTTCGCACGCTGCGGGTTCTGGCCCCGAGGTCGAGACCGAGGTCGTGCGTGGGCTGATGCTGTTGCGGCTCTCGACACTGGCCACCGGCCGGACCGGCGTTCGTGTCACGACGGCGCAGGCGTACGCAAACCTGCTCAACGCCGCCATCACCCCCGTCGTGCACGAGTACGGGTCATTGGGCTGCTCCGGAGACCTTGCCCCGCTGGCGCACTGCGCCCTGGCGGTCATGGGAGAGGGCCAGGTACGCAATCGGGCCGGCGAGTCGGTGCCGTCCATGCAGGCCCTGGACCAGGCCGGGATCGCGCCGGTGGTGCT
>JBDTDW010000176.1:0-6179 GCA_039922855.1 Candidatus Nanopelagicales bacterium
GAGGGACTCCAACGCCCCCGCGAGCTCGCGGGTGCGGGCCCGCAGGGTGACGAGCTCGGCCTCGCGCAGGGTACGGGCCTGCTCGGCGGCGACCCGCGCGGCGGCCGCGGCCGTCAGCGAGGTCTCCAGTCGGGCCAGCGTTGCTCGCGCCCCTGTCAGCACGGCGGCGGCGACCGCGGCCTCCCGGGCCCGGCGCTCGCGGCGCTGCACCGAGCGCACTCGCGCGGCGCGCTCCTGCCCGGCAGCCCGCTCGAGCTGCTCGGCTCGACCGGACAACGCTCGCACCCGCTCCTCCGCTGTGCGTACCGCCAGCCGGGCATCCACCTCCACCTGGCGGGCCACCGCAGCGGCCTGCGCTCGCCGGTCCCGCTCGTCGGTCGCCGGCTCGCCCTCGTCCGGAGCCTGCTCGGCGGCTCCGAGCCGCGTGGAGAGCTCCTGCAAGGTGGCCTGGTCCGCATCGCGTGCTTGGGACGCCGCCGCGACGGCGGCGGTGAGCCGGTCGGCCTCGGCAGCCGCGGACCGAGCGGCGGTCCCGAGTGCGCCGAGCTGTTCGGCGACCGCGGCCATCCGCGCATCGGAGTCGTGCAGGCGTACCAGCGCCGCCTCCACACGCGAGGCGGCCTCGGCCTGGGCCCCGCCGGTGGACACCAGCTCGAACCGGACCCGTTCGAGCCGATGGGAGGCAGCACCCAGGCGCGCTCGTGCCTCGTCGACCGCGGCTTGGACCTCCAGCAGGCTGGGGGCGCGCGCTGATCCACCCTGGGCCAGTCCGGCACCGAGCACGTCTCCCTGGCGGGTGACGGCGATCAGGTCCGTACCGGCGGCCACGACGGCCCGCGCCTGCGAGAGCCCGTCCACCACGACGACCCCGTCGAGGACGCGACCGACCGACTCGGACAGCGAGTCAGGGACGCGTACGAGATCACGTGCCCAATGACCACCCGCAGGCGCAGGACCCGTTGTGGTAGAAGCAGAACTGCCTCCTGCCAGCACGAGGGAGACCCGGCCTGCGTCGTCGCTCTTCAACATCGCGAACGCAGCCAGCGCGGAGTCGGCGCCGTCGACGACGACGGCGTCGGCGTACGAGCCCAGCGCCGCGGAGACCGCCGCCTCGTAACCGGGCTCGACCGACATCAGTGCCGCCACGGATCCCAGGACCCCGGACACCCGCTCTCCGGCCGCGAGCAGTGCCGCCGCGCCGTCCTTGCGGGCCAGCCCGAGCTCGAGAGCCTCGACGCGAGCGGTCAGCCCGGTGCGTTCGCGCTCTGCCTCCTGCTCCTGGGCCCGCAGCGCGGCGACGCGGTCGTCAGCCGCGGTCATCGCGGCCGTGGCCGACTCGTGCTCGGAGTCCAGACCCACTTCGCCCTCGTCCAGACCCGCAACCTGGGCCTCCAGGGCATGGAAGTCACGCTGCGCCGCAGCCGCGCGGGCTCGGGCGTCGGCGACCTGGGCCAGCAGCCGATCGGCCTCGGCAGCCCGCGCCTCGAGCCGAGAGCGGGCCCCGGCGACCTGGCCGGCCAGGCGGGCCAGGCCTTCGCGGCGGTCGGACGCGGCACGCACCAGCGCCACGAGCCGGCTCTGCTCCGCACCGTGCTCGGACTCCGCCCGGGTGCGGGCAGTCACCGCCTCGGCAAGGGTCGTACGGGCCGCCTCCACCTCCCGGCCGAGCTCGAACTCCTGCTCGCGGACCGCGCCGGCCTCCGCGTCAAGCGCGTCGGGCTCCGGGCCGCGGCGATCCTCCTCCGGCTCGGGCTCGAGGTGCCGGACCCGCTCGGCAGCGAGCTGGCTGGTGCTGCGTACCCGTTCGGCGACGCCGGACAGTCCGTACCACGTGTCCTGTGCGCGGGTCACGGCTGGGGCGTCCTGGCCCAGGGCACTCTCCAGGACCGTCTCCTGTGCCTGTACGTCGCCCAGCTCGGTCTCGACCTCGGTGCGCCGCTCGCGGATCGCGGTCTCATCGGCAACCTCGTCGGCGAGGGTGTGCTCCATCGTGACGAGGTCGTCGGCGAGCAGACGCGCCCGCGCGTCACGTACATCGGACTGGATCACGACGGCGCGACGGGCGACCTCAGCCTGACGTCCGAGCGGCTTGAGCTGGCGACGCAGCTCCGCGGTGAGGTCCTGCAGCCGGGTCAGGTTCGCCGACATCGCCTCGAGCTTGCGCAGCGCCTTCTCCTTGCGCTTACGGTGCTTGAGGACCCCAGCAGCCTCCTCGATGAAGCCGCGTCGCTCCTCCGGGCTGGCCGAGAGGATCGCGTCGAGCTGGCCCTGCCCGACGATCACGTGCATCTCGCGGCCGATGCCGGAGTCGCTGAGCAGCTCCTGGACGTCGAGCAACCGCGAGGTCTGGCCGTTGATCGAGTACTCGGACCCGCCGTTGCGAAACATCGTGCGCGAGATCGTGACCTCGGCGTACTCGATGGGCAGCGCACCGTCGGTGTTGTCGATGGTGAGGACGACCTCGGCCCGTCCCAGCGGGGGGCGCCCGGACGTCCCGGCGAAGATGACGTCCTCCATCTTGCCGCCGCGCAGGCTCTTGGCGCCCTGCTCGCCCATCACCCACGCGATCGCGTCGACGACGTTGGACTTGCCCGAGCCGTTGGGGCCCACCACACACGTGATGCCGGGCTCGAAGCTCAACGTCGTCGAGGAGGCGAACGACTTGAACCCGCGCAGGGTCAGGCTCTTCAGGTGCACGCGGGGGGCTCCAGCAGGGCGCGGGGACGACGGTCGGCGAGTGCTCAGCCTAGTGGCCGAAGACGGGGGGCAACCGGAGGTGCGCCGCGCGCCTCAACCCGGCCTCAGCCGTTCGCAGCGCATCAGCCGCGGCCGAGATGTCGCAGCTTCCCGCCGTCAGGTGCCGGCGTGATGCGGCCGATGCGCTCAGGCGGGGGCGCCGGCGGTGACCTCGCGCAGCGCCACGTCCAGATCGGCCGTCCCGGACTGCGCTACGAGATCCACCAGCCGGCCATCGGCAACAGCAGTGGCGGTGCTCAGGGCTTCGTGCAGCTCCTCGACCTGAGCGGTGAGCGCGGCGACGCGGGCCCGCAGAGCGGCGTTGTCACCGGCCAGCAGCGACAACGCTCGATCCGCGCCTCCGAGGTATCCCAGCAGGGCCTTGGCCATCACGACACCTCAGCAATTCATGCCTCACACGGAGGCTGTTCGCATCTCTGTAGGCCCTCATGCGCAGGGGGTACACCAGACTGTCGGGGCGCACGCCGAGGGGGCCTGTCGTATTCAGGGTGACAGCCGCGCCCGCGACTCGTCAACTCCGCCGGGGCCCTGACGTGCCTCGACGCGCCCGGAAGAGTGACGCTCAGCGTTCCCGGAATCCAGCCGGGACCCCCGCGGCTGCCGACCACTGCACTGTCACGGTCGTGACATGCCCAGGGCGACCGACACCGCGCAGCACCACCAGCAGGGCGTCACAGGACTGGCGCGGGCCCTCGACGACCACTTCGACCCGCCCGTCGCCGAGGTTGGCGGCCCAGCCGGACAGGGCATGCTCGAGGGCCCGGGAGCGCACCCACCAGCGCATCCCGACGCCCTGCACCCGGCCGGAGAGCCAGCAGGTGAGCCGCACCAGGTCGTTGTCGGCAGCGCCACCGAGGTCGGTCACGGGCGCGGTCGGCGGGGTGTGCGCTGGCACCGGGGGCAGCGATACGACGAGCGGTTCGCGAACGCCTCCCGGCGGATCGGGGTGCCGCAGCGCGGACATGGCAGCCCCTCCTGTCCGTACGCCGACAAGGATCGCTCGAAGTAGCCGGACTCGCCATTGACGTTGACGTACAACGCATCGAAGCTCGTGCCGCCCTTCGCCAGAGCCTCGGCCATGACGTCGCGGGCATGGGTGAGCAGGTCGCGGACACGTACCGGTGCGACTTCCTCGGTGGGCGTCGCCCAGTGCATGCGGGCACGCCACAGCGCCTCGTCGGCGTAGATGTTGCCGATCCCGGAGACCAGGGTCTGGTCCAGCAGCGCGCGCTTCATCCCGGTGCGCCGCCGCCGCAGGGCCCGTACGAATGCCGCGTCGTCGAACTGCGGGTCGAGCGGGTCCCGGGCGATGTGGGCCACGGACGCCGGGACCGCACCTCCGGCCCCGTCATCAACGAGCGGCTCCAGGGCGAGGCCGCCGAACGTGCGCTGGTCGACGAAGCGCAGCTCGCCGGCGCCGTCGGTGAACCGGATCCGGGCCCGCAGGTGGAGGGGTTCCGGCGTCCCCTCCGGGCAGACAAGCAGCTGACCGCTCATCCCGAGGTGCGCCAGCAGCGCCTGGTCACGGCCGTCCAGCGGCAGCCACAGGTACTTCCCGCGTCGGCTCGCAGCGACCGGCGTACGACCGGCCAGGCTCTGGCTCAGGTCGCCCGGGCCCGCGACGTGGCGTCGGGCTGCTCGGGCGTGCAGCACCTGCGCGGCGGCGATGGCACGCCCGACGACATGCTGGTCCAGGCCGCGTCGTACCACCTCGACCTCGGGCAGCTCGGGCACTCAGCCCCGGTCCGCGACGTCGACCCGGCCAGAGGTGACGTCCCCGTCGCCCTCCGGCCCCTCCGGTTCCTGACCGCTGGCGCGGATCTCCGCATAGGCCGTTGCCGCGGCCTGCTGCTCGGCGAGCTTCTTGCTGGCACCGGCGCCGTCGCCCAGCAGCGACTCCCCGACCCGGACCCGGGCCCGGAACGACTTGGCGTGGTCCGGTCCGCTCTCGGTGACGACGTACTCCGGCACGCCCAGCCCGCGGGCGGCGGTGAGCTCCTGCAGGCTGGTCTTCCAGTCCAGGCCGGCGCCCATCTGGGACGCGAGCGTCAGCAGCGGGTCGAACAGGCGGTGGATCAGCTCGCTGGCCTGGGCCAGGCCGCGGTCGAGGTACACCGCCCCGATCAGTGCCTCGACCGTGTCCGCGACGATCGAGGACTTGTCCCGGCCCCCGGTGGACTCCTCGCCGCGGCCCAGGCGTAGGTGCTGGCCCAGCCCGATGCCCCGACCGACCTCGGCCAGCGCGCGGGCGTTGACCACGGCGGCGCGCAGCTTGGCCAGCTGACCCTCGGGCAGCTCGGGATGGCGGCGGTACAGCGTGTCGGTCACGACGAGTCCCAGCACGGAATCGCCGAGGAACTCCAGGCGCTCGTTGGTCGGCAGCCCGCCGTTCTCGTACGCGTACGACCGGTGCGTGAGGGCGCGTTGCAGCAAGTCGTGGGAAACGCTCACCCCCAGGCCGGCCTCGAGGTCGCCGAGGGCCGGGGCCGGGTGCGGCGTGGCTCTAGACGTCGAGGACCTGCCGGCCGTCGTACTCACCGTTGGCGTCCACCCGGTGCGGCACGACGAACTCCGGACGCCCGTCCCGCCCGATCACCTTGTTGATCTGCGGCAGCTTCGCCTTCCACTGCGAGCGGCGGTGACGGGTGTTGCTGCGCGAGGTCTTTCGCTTGGGGACGGGCACTGCTCAGCCCTCTTCCTTCTCGTCGTGCGGGGAGCCGAGCAGCCCGGCCAGTGCGGCCCAGCGTGAATCGACCTGATCATGGTGGTGGTCCGGGTCGTCGTCGAGGCGGAACCCGCAATGCGGGCACAGTCCCTGGCAGGTTTGCCGGCACACCGGGGCGACCGGCAGCGCGAGGACCACGGCATCGCGCACCGTCGGCCCGAGGTCGATGTTGTCGTCCTGGACCTCGGGTTCGGCATCCTCCACGTCGGCCACGGCACGGGGCACGACCCGACCCCGGCCATCGGTCTCGGGAAAGACGAAGAGCTCGGTGAGGTCGACCGTGACCTCGCCGGTGATCGGGTCCAGGCAGCGACTGCACTCGGACTCGTAAGCCGCCGTCGCGGTGCCGGTCACGAGCACGCCCTCCAGCACCGACTCCAGGCGCAGCTCAAGGTGTACGTCGCTGCCGGAGGGCACCTGCGAGCCGATCGAGGCGAGGTGCTCCGGCGCGGGGACCACGGTGTCTGCCCGGGTCATCGATCCGGCCCGGCGGCCCAGCTCGCGGACGTCGAGCACGAGCGGGCCGCGAGGGCGCAACGTCGGGTGCGCCCGCGCATGCTGCGCGTGCGTCTGACGCTGGTCGTGCGTGGTCACGGGGGGTGCCTTCGTCGTTCGAGCGGGGGTTCGGAGCAGGGCAGAGTGCGGCTACCGGAGCCGACGGGTCAGACTAACGGACGGCGCGCGGGCGCCCCAAATC
>JBDTDW010000177.1:0-8631 GCA_039922855.1 Candidatus Nanopelagicales bacterium
CGGCCCCATGCTGCGGTTCGGTGGGCAGCCACGCCGAACACCCCGGCAGAGTCGGACAGCTCGGCCACGACCGTCACCCCGACCAGGAACACCAGGACAGGGGCGACGTGGGCGAGAACGGCACCGGCCGCGCTGACCGGGAGCAGCCCGGTCACCAGCACGATCAGAGCGCCGGCAGCTGCTGCGACCCACACGGCTCAGACCTCGGTGACGACGACGTCGAGGCGCCAGGGCCGGCCCGGCTCGGCCGGATGCAGCTCGGCCACGTACCCGTAGGACTCGCAGAGCGCTGCGAACGCCGGCGCATCGCGTGGCGCGCTGGCCTGGACAAGCAATGAGCGGACGAGTCGGCCCTTCGTGGCCTTGTTGAAGTGGCTGACGACTTGGCGACGGCCGTCCGGGAGCTGCTGGAGCACCCGGACCGTCACCGTCCGGGTCGCCACGTCCCCGGTCGGGTGCCACATCGCGGCGTAGGTCGAGGAACGAAGGTCCACGATCAGGCCTCGTCCGGCCGCGGCGGTCATGGCCTCGGGTAGCGCCGTTCGCCAGAGTGCGGCCACCGGCCCGAGGCCGGGCAGCGAGACTGCACCGGACAGTCGGTAAGCCGGGATCTGGTCCCGGATGCGCAAGGCACCGAACAGTGCGCTCGAGATCACCAGCACTGCGCTGGCGCGCCGCTTGGCAGCAGGAGGCAGGGTCGAGAGGCCGAGCGCGTCGTACAGCACGCCCGTGTAGACAGCAGCAGCCGGTGCGCAGTGCGCGCTACGCAGCCCGGCGTCTCGTACGAGCTCGTGGTCCTGGCGCTCGGACAGGCCGAGGACTGCGCGCGCTCTGCGCGGGTCCGAGCCGGCGAGGCGTACGACGGCGTCGAGCACGCTGGCGCGCGTGGCCGTCAGCTCCGGGAACGACAGCGCGGCGAGCTCGAGCGATCGGCCCCGGGCGGGAGCGGTCTTGCCCTCCGAGGGTGGCAACAGGATGAGCACGCAGCGATCATGCCCAGCGCAGGAGCCGCCCACCTCCAGGGGGGTGCGGGGCGAGGTCGCGGACCGGGCCGGCGCCCTGGTCTACCGTTCCGGCTGTGGCCAGGCGGCGGATTCAGGAACGGTCAGCCCGTACCGCGCAGCTGTGCGCCGGATTTGCCGCCATCCGCACCGAGCTCGCGATCCCGGCGCAGTACCCGCGGGCGGCGCTGGTAGAGGCCGACGCCATGGCCCGGGCCCCGCGGTTGCCGCCGGACGTCGGCCACGCGGTCGTCGATGCCACGGACCTACCGTTCGTGACCCTGGACCCGCTCGGGTCGACCGACCTGGACCAGGCGATGGCCCTGGACCGCCTCGGCGCCGGCTACCGCGTGCACTACGCGATCGCCGACGTCGCGTCCTTCGTACCTCCCGGTGGCTCCCTCGACCTCGAGACCCATGCCCGGGCCGTCACGTTGTACAGCCCGGACCTGCGGACTCCCCTGCATCCGCCGGTGCTGAGCGAACAGGCGGCGAGTCTGCTGCCCGACGGCGAGCGTCCGGCTGTCCTGTGGCGCATCGACCTGGACCACGACGGGGCGGTCGTTGATGTCGACGTCCGCAGGGCGCGGGTGCGCAGCCGGGCGCGGCTGGACTACGGCAGCGTGCACCACGCGTACGAGTCCGGCCACCCCGATCTGTGGCTGGTGCTGTTGCGAGAGATCGGTGAGCTCCGGCGGGAGATCGAGATCGCACGGGGTGCCGTCGACGTCAGGGTGCCTGACCAGGAGATCGAGGCGCTGGACGGTGGCTTTCACCTGGTGAACCGGGTCTCGACCCCGGTCGAGTCGTGGAACGCGCAGGTGTCCCTGCTCACCGGGATGTGCGCCGCACGGCTGATGATTGACGGCAGGGTCGGCGTCCTACGCACGATGCCGGCCCCATCGGCTGACGACCTGGACGCGGTCCGGCGTACGGCCCGTGCCCTTGGGATCGAATGGCCGTCGTGGCAGTCGTACCCCGAGCTGATCCGCTCCCTCGACCCGGCCGTCCCGGTACACGCGGCGTTTCTGGAGGCCGCGACATCGCTGCTTCGAGGAGCCGGGTACACGCCGTTCGACGGCGAGCTGCCGACGCTCTCGACGCACTCCGCGGTCGCGGCGCCCTACGCGCACGTCACCGCGCCGCTTCGTCGCCTCGTCGACCGCTACGGGCAGGAGGTCGCCGTCGCGCTCTGCGCCGGTCGTGCGGTGCCCGAGTGGGTGCAGGCGGCGTTGCCAGGCCTGGCTACCGACATGCGGGCCGGCGACCAGCGAGCACGGACCCTGGATCATGCCTGTGTGGACTTCATGGAGGCGGTGCTGCTCGCGCGGCGGGTCGGACAGGTGTTCAGCGCCGTGGTGGTGCAGCGCCGCGGTGATGCGTACGCCGTCCAGCTCGCCGACCCTCCGGTCCGCGCGCACGCCGCCGGGGAAGGTCTCGAGCTGGGGGAGCGGGTGCGGCTTCGGCTCACCGAGGCCGACCCGGCAACCCGGACCGTGAGATTCGTCCCGGCGTAGTCGGCGTAGGCTGACCGTCGGCGGACGAGCCGGCCGGGCGGCCGCGGCACCACTCTTGTGGCGGTGTCGAGGAAAGTCCGGACTCCACAGGGCAAGGTGGTGGCCAACAGCCACCCGGGGTGACCCGCGGGACAGTGCCACAGAGAACAGACCGCCGTTCGAGCTTGCTTGAGCGGTAAGGGTGAAACGGTGGTGTAAGAGACCACCAGCGTGCCGGGCGACCGGCGCGGCTAGGTAAACCCCACCTGGAGCAAGGTCAAGAGGGTGCCGAACCCGCGAGGGGGAGGTGCTTGCGCAGACGTTCGAGGGCGGCCCGCCCGAGTCTGCGGGTGGACCGCACCGAGGTCGTCAGTGATGACGGTCCCAGATGGATGGTCGCCACTGCTACGAGGGCAACGTCGTAGCGGAACAGAATCCGGCTTACAGGCCGACTCGTCTGCCACCCCATCTGACCTGCGACGATGCAGAGTCGATCTGCCCACTGGCAACAGATCGGCAACATCGCAGGCGATCTTGGGGCCCGGATGTTGCCACCTCCAGCAAGTGAGCTCACCGACTGGTGACCCCCGGGGGCCTACCATCTCGAGGGCCGTGCGCAGGAGTCACGTGACCGACGTACGTGTGCAGAATAGTATCAATCCGATACGCTATAGCACATGGCGATCTGGGACCGGTTGGTTGAACGGGCGGCTGATCAGCACGGGTATGTGACGACCCGCGACGCCCGCGATCTCGGGATCGACCCGACGCAGCTGCGTCTACTCGCTGCGCGGGGCCGCTTGGAGCGCGTTGGCCGAGGTGTCTATCGGGTCTCGGTCCTACCTCGCGGTGAGCATGACGACCTCGCCGAGGCCGTCGCGTGGTCGCTGGGCCGTGGCGTCGTGTCCCATGAATCGGCGCTGGTGCTGCACGGCCTCTCGGACGTGAACCCCTCGCGGGTGCATCTGACGGTGCCGCGTGACAATCACCCACGCGCCGCCGGTGGTGAGTTGTTCCACATACATCGGCGCGCACTATCGACCTGCGATGTCACCGAGGCCGACGGCATCGCGGTGACGACGGTTTCCCGGACTGTGCGCGATTGCGTGGCCGGCGGCACGGACCCCTACCAGTTGCGGCTCGCGATCGATCGTGCCGAGGCCGAAGGACTCGTGCGGCGGGTCGTGGCAGGTGAGTTGCGGGGCGAGGTTTCCGCCGTGAGTACGCCGGGGCAGACGTGATGTCCCGCTATGAGTCATCGCCGGCCAACCTGCGTGCATTGCGGGATCGCTTGACCCAAGCGGCGAAACGGGAGGGCGTCGTGTTCGGGCGATTGCAGCAGCATGTCGCGGTCCTTGTGGTGACGCAGTTCATGGCCGCGGTGGCCGACGAGCGGGACGGGCCGCTCCTGCTCGTGAAGGGTGGCGCGTCGCTGGAGCTGCGCTGCGGCATCCCGGCATCGCGCACATCGAAGGACCTGGACGCGGTGACCCTCGCCGACATCGAGATAGTTCATGATCGGCTTGCCGACGCCGGCGAAACCGGCTGGGAAGACTTCACGGCCGTCTTCACCCCGCCGGTGCCGTTCGAGGTCCCAGGCCAGATCGCGAAGCCATTCCGCTTCACCGCCAAGCTGAGCTACCACGGCAAACCCTTCTCGTCGGTTCCAGTCGAGGTGTCCGCGGCCGAAGCAGGCAACACTGACGACTACGACGCGGTGAACTCCGATGCCCTCGCACTCGTTGGCCTGCCGGTCAGCGATGCAGTGCCGTGCATGACGCTGCCCTGGCAGGTCGCGCAGAAGGCCCACGCCTGCACCGAGCCGGTAGATCCGCCCCGGGCCAACGACCGAGCCCACGACCTCGTTGACCTCCAACTCCTTGAGGCGCTGCTGGGGGACAAACCGCTCGCCGATACCCGAACTGCGTGCGTTGCCGTGTTCGAGGCCAGGGGGAAGCACGTGTGGCCACCCAGAGTCGTCGCGCAACCTCACTGGGCACCGATCTACATGCGTGCACTTGAAGGTCTTGACCAACTCGGCCTCGCGGCGACGGTCGAGGATGGCGCGACGCGCGTCCAGACCTTCGTAGATCGGATCGATGCAGGTTAGGCCCGACAGGCCCGGCGTGGCGTTGATGCGGTGGGGTTGGGGGAAGGGTCACCGACACCTCCAACCGACTGGGGCATCGCGGTGGTGGGGAACTGGCCGCGATCGACTGGGTACTCGGTAGCGTCGCATGCGTGGATGGCGAGTCGATGGCGCTGTGCGTGGAGGTGCACCGATTACAGGCGGAGGTCGCTCGCCTTTCGGCGTTGCTGCGCCTTGCGCCGGCCGAGGCCGGTCCGCCGGGTCCGGTGCAGACCAGTGGCGTCGGTGCGGGTGGCTCGGTGGTCACGGCGGGGTCGTCGCCGGCGGCGAAGGTGGCCTTGTACAAGAGTCTGTTCGCCTCTCGGCTGGACGTGTATGCGGTCCGGTGGCTGAACCAGCGAACGTCGCGGGCGGGGTGGATGCCTGCGGTTGCCGGTGGGTGGCGTCGGGGCATGTCCGCGGCGTCGGCATCGTTGCTGCCGTTGACCGACGAGGTGATCGAGAGGCACCTACAGGGCAAGATCGACTTGGGGTTGTATCCGCTGCTGACCGATGACACGTGCCACTGGCTGGCGGCGGACTTTGACGGACCGGCGGCGATGCTGGACGCGTTGGCGTACCTGAAGGCGGCACGGGCGGCCTCGGTCCCGGCGGCGTTGGAGGTGTCCCGCTCAGGTGTCGGCGCGCACGCATGGATCTTCTTCACCGGTCCGGTGCCTGCCAGCATCGCCCGTGGGCTGGGTCTGGGTCTGCTACGACAGGCGATCGGGATCCGGGGGCGGATGAGCCTGGCCTCCTACGACCGGCTCTTCCCGGCCCAGGACGTGTTGCCCTCTGGTGGGTTCGGGAACCTGATCGCTGCACCGTTGCAGGGCCGGTGCCGCCGCTCCGGCACCACGGTGTTCTTGGACCTGGCCACGATGGAACCCCACACCGATCAGTGGGCGTACCTGTCTCACCTGGACCGGATGAGCCCGCGGGAGGTTACTCGCGCCGCCGGGCGGGCGGGTGGCGAACCGGTGGTCGGGGTCGGGGTGGACCGATTGACCGCGGTGACCGGGACACGGATTCAGGTGCCGGCGCCGGCGACTGTGCGAGTGCGCGTCGACTCCCGAGTGACGGTGGCGGGGCAGGACCTGACCCCGGCGATGGCCTCGACGCTGATGCATGCCGCGTCGTTGCGGAACCCGGAGTTCGACCTGCGGCAGCGGCAACGCCGCTCCACCTGGGACGTGCCGCGGTTTCTGCGCTCCTACGACCAAACGCTGACCGGGGACCTGGTAGTGCCTCGCGGGCTACTCTCGCTGGTCGAGTCCCTCGTCGCGGAGCAGGGATCACGGTTGGAGTTGGATGACCAGCGCGTTACCGGGTCACCGGTCGAGTTGCGGTTCGGCGGGACCTTGCGTGAGGTCCAGGCGGCGGCGCTGCACGCGGTCACCGGGCATGACCTTGGGGTGCTGGTCGCCCCACCGGGCAGCGGGAAGACCGTCATCGCCTGCGCCGCTGCGGCACAGCTGGGGGTGCCGACTCTGGTGCTGGTGGACCGCAAGACCCTGGCCGACCAGTGGCGCACTCAGATCAAGGCGTTGCTCGGGGTCAAGGCGGGTCAACTCGGTGGCGGGCGAAGCAAACTGACCGGGCGGGTGGACGTGGCGACCCTGCAGACCCTCGCGCGTCGCGACGACATCGGCGAACTCAGCGCCAACTACGGGCTGATCATCGTTGATGAGTGCCACCACGTACCCGCCGCCACGTTCGAGGACGTGGTACGCCAGATCCCGGCCCGGCGTTGGCTCGGGCTGACCGCGACCCCGTACCGGCGTGACGGCCTCGACGAGCTGATCGGGCTGCAGCTGGGTGCGGTGCGGCACACCATCACCCAGCCCTCCGTCCCGGCCGGACAGCTCCCCGTCGCTGGTGAGGACACCGCCCCGGAGCGTGCAGTGATCGTGCACCGCACCTGCTACCGGTACACCGGCGACGCTGACCCGTCCGCCCCCGGTGGGATGGCCGCGATCTACCGGCACCTCGTCGATGACCAGGCGCGCCTGGTGCAGGTCGTCGACGATGTCGAGGAAGCCCTGCACCGCGGCCGGAACTGCCTGGTCCTGACGCAGTGGACCGGCCATGTGACCCGCTTCTGCGCCGAGCTGATCAGGCGCGGCTACGACCCGGTCGTGCTGGTGGGCGGGATGGGCGCACGTGATCGAACTGCGGCCCTCGCGCGCCTGGATCCTGCGCTCGCGCAGGGCCCGTTGTTGGTGATCGCAACCGGCCCTTACGCCGGGGAAGGATTCGATTGCCCCGCCCTGGACACCTTATTCTTGGCAGCACCCATCGCGTTCTCCGGCCGCCTTGTGCAGTACGCCGGCCGGATCCTGCGCCCGTGGCCTGACAAGGCTGTCGCTGAAGTCCACGACTACGTCGATGTGGATGTCCCGGTGCTGGCCTCCTCGCTTGCCAAACGCGCCCCGGGCTACACCGGCCTCGGATTCCCCGACCCCCGCCGCTTGCTGTGACCAGTCGGGCTCAGGACGCCCGCTCATCGGGAAAGACCTTGTCTTCGAGGCGTTCCGGCCGTCGGGGATGACAGCGAGTGTCGATCACATCGAGTGTGGACCGTAGTCAGTCCGGGCTTGACAATCGCTGTCAGGACCCCGACCTGCATTGACATCGTCGGGGAGGTTCATCGACCGCATGCACAACTACGGTTTGTCAGGTGCTTGCTCCCGTTGCGGCGGTGTTGTCAAGGTCCTTGTCATGGCTGTCGGTGCGCCCTGCGAGGGCTCGCACCGAAGCGCTGGGGAGGTTGTACCCACAGGGGCGTTGTCACGGGAGGACCGAAGACTGCCGTCGGCCCCGAAACGCCGGAATTGGGATTGGAGCTGCCTACGTCAACTACCTGCCTGTCCGAAAGGTGTCGGGAGCCTCGCCGCTGGTGAATCGAGCAGCAGCGCTGTGGCCGTCAAGCGCAGTGGGGCCCACGTCCTGGCGCACGTGACTACCCGGGGGTCGGGCCGCGAGGTCGTAGGACGTCGGCTGCGGCGTTGCGGCGGGTGTGGTCGGATCCGGTGAGCATGTGGGAGTAGACGGCGGAGGTTTCGGCGATGGTCTTGTGTCCGAGCATCCGGGAGACGGTGGTGATGGGTGTGCCGGCTTCCAGGTGTGCACTGGCGAAGGTGTGACGCAGGCTGTGCCAGCCGCGCGCCGCTGGCGGAAGGGCGAGGTCGGTGTCGGCGAGTCCGGTAGCGGCGGCCCGCCACACGTCGCTCATGCTCGAGCGGCGCAGGGGCCGGTCGTGGCGGGTGCGGAAGATCAGCCCGTGGGGGCCGGTGCCGTAGGTGGCGAGGTGCTCGGCGAGGACAGCAACAAGGTCGTCGGCCAGGTGCAGGGTCCGTACCGAGCTGGGGGTTTTGGGTGGGGCGAACCGGTCGGGGCCGCCGGGCGCGGCGAGTTGTCGGTCCACGGTCAGGGTGGCCACGGTCAGGTCGACCCGGTCGATGGTGAGCCCCATCGCCTCCCCGGGTCGCAACCCGGCCAAGGCCTGGGTCCAGGCGAACGCGCGCAGGTACTGCGGCAGCGCAGCGATGAGGGCCTGCAGCTGCGCCGGGGTGAGGGCGGCGACGCGGTCGGCGGCGGTGCTCCGGCGGTCGGAGCGGATCACGAAACTGATCCCCTCGGCGGGGTTGCGGGCGATGACCTGGTCGCGCTGGGCGGCCTTCAAGATCGCAGCCAAGTGGCGGCAGATGCCCTCCACTGTGGCCGGGGCCAGACCACCGCGCACCAGGCGGGCCTTGAACGCCTCGATCTCTGAGGGGCGGATACTGGCCAACGGGCGGGTACCGAACGCGGGCAGGATGTGCGCGCGCAGGTGCGTCTCGGCGTGACGGCGCGAGTTCTGTCGCCAGACCCGGGTCGAGAGCCAGAAGTCGGCGAACTCCGCCAGGGTCTGGGTGCCGGCTTGCGGGTCGATGAACTGCCCGCGGGAGATGTCGACGTCAACGGTCTTGGCGAACCGGTATGCGTCGGACTTGCGGGTGAAGGA
>JBDTDW010000178.1:0-7223 GCA_039922855.1 Candidatus Nanopelagicales bacterium
ACCGGCTGGGCAGAACACCCCAGAGCGGTGTAGCTGCCGGACTGTCGCGGTGGGGCCGCGCCACCACCATTGGGGCCCGTGGTCCCGAAGCGCCAACCCACGACCGACTGGTCACCGAGGTGAGGCGCGTCGAAAGACGGCCCCAACGAGGCGTACCGCCAGTCAGACCCCGTGCCCCACCAGTAGGTCCAGTACCGGTACTGCGACGCCTGCGCGGTCGCGGCGGGCAGCAGGAAAGCCAGCCCGCCCAGCAAGGTGACGGCCAAAGTCATGGCCGTCACCCTGCTCGGGCGGGGAGTCATCACGCGTTTCGACCTCGGCGCCCGGTCAGTCGCAGGCCGACGCCAGCGGCGAGCAGCAGCGCGCCGGCCACGCCGAGCACGCCGGGCAACGGGGAGCCCCCGGTGTCCGGCAGGGTGCCGGCGTTTCCTGCGGGAGCGGACGACGTCGGGGTCGGAGTTGGTGCCTTGGTCGGAGTCACGACCGCGCCGCGCTCGGTGGCGCCGATCCGTACGACGAGCGTCTTGATCGAGCTGGTCGGCTCCCCGCCGGCACTGCCGGCAAGCGCTGTCAGGGCCAGCTGACCCGGGTCGTCCGTCGCTGCGGTGCTGGCGGCGGCCGCCCCGGCGACCTTGGGCGCCGCAGGTGTGATCGCGTGGTTCAAGATCGTCAGTGCCGCGGCGACCTGGCTCCGGCCGTTGCCGGTGGCCGCCAGGGACATCGCTGCCCAGGCGGTGTCACCGAGGTTCACGGTGCCCTTCTTGCCCTCTCCGGTGGTGAAGTCACCCTGCGGGATCGCGCCTCCGAAAGCGTCGAGCTCACGCATGAGGTAGCCCGCCCCGGCGTCGGCGGGCGACACGGTGTCGGCGCCGACCGGCGCGGGGCACGTCAGCCGTGGTGTGGTCGTCCCCAGCGTCGTTGCTGTGACCGGCAATCCCGCCCCCGCCATACCGAGCACAGCCTGCGCGGTGGCTTTGTCGTTGCGTACCAGGCCGTTCCCGAAGTCCTGGTAAGCCAGTGCACCATCCGTGCCGGTCGCCACACCGGCGCAGCCGATCTGCAGCCCTTTCAGGAAGCCCTGGCCCCGGGCGACAGCCGCCGCCTCGCCGCCGACGCTGGCCAGGCCGGTGATCACGATGGCCGTGGAGTTCGCGTCGGAGCCGGAACCGCTGCCGGGCGTGAACCCCCAGCCACCGTCCTTGTCCTTCACGCTGAGCAGCCAGGTGGTCGCGCGGGTCTGCTCGCTCGTCTTGCCGACGGATTTCAGCGCCGCGATCGCCAGGCCGGTGGCGTTCGTGTCCTCGCCGCCGCTGAACGTTGCGGCGTCGTACGGGGCGCACGGCTTGCTGGTGTCCGCGCGGTAGGACGAGAACCCGCCGTTGGTGCACTGCTGCGCGACGAGCCAGGCGACGGCCGATGCTGGCGGTGTCTGGCCCGCAGCCTGGTAGGCCAGCAGGGACAGGGATTGCCGAAAGACGCCGTCGTACGTCGGGTCCGAGGCACCGAACAGCCCGGCGGGTGCCGTGGGGAGAGTGGGGGTGGTGGCGCCGGCCGGCACGGCCGCGAGGAGGGGTACGGCCGCCATGGCCAGGCTGACACCGCCGGCGAGCAACCAGCGGGGATGGGTCGTGCCTGCGAGAGGTGCGTGGCCCACGGTGGGGTCCTTTCGGTGGGGAGCGACACCGGGACCAAGACCGCCCGGGAAGCGCTGCCACCGAACCCCTTTCGGGGGGGCTTCGTGCGTCCGGGCTCCGTCCCCGTGTTCCTCGACGGATGGAGCCGCTCGCGCCCGCCAGGTGCTCCGGCTCTGCGCACGAGGCAAGCTCGTACGTTCACGGTTGCGGGTCAGCGCCGGTTTCACACCGGCTTCCCCTGGATCTCGGACGCGTCGATTCAGTTGTGTCAGCCACAGTAGCGCGGCCGGGTGGCGGTGCCGCGGCGAGGTGGTGGCTGATTCAGGACTCGTGCAACGACATCGGGCCGTACACCACCTGGCCGTCCTCGACGAGCGTGACCTGATCGACGCCCCCGGCCAAGAGGGCACGCCAGGTCTCCCCGATCCAGGACTCGGCGTCGCCCTGGGACGGGAAAGGCTCGGTCGAGGCCGACTCGGGTGCCGCGGCGAGCTCGGATCCGTCGGACCTCTCGTACCGCCAGTGAAATCCCATGGTCGCGGGTCAGGCCGGTCGAGAGCTGGGCGACTGAGTCAGCGCGGGGTCGCGCAGGATCACGGCCCCGAGCGCGGAGTCGATGGCCTTGCGCACCTCGTCGTCGAGCGTGACCCCGGAAGCCTTGACGTTGTCCTCGACCTGCTCGGGCCGGGAGGCCCCGATGATCGCGGAGGCGACGTTGTCGTTCTGCAGCACCCACGCGATCGCGAGCTGCGCCATCGTCAGACCCGAGTCGGCGGCAATCGGACGAAGGTTCTGCACCGCGGTCAGGATCTCGACGGTGGTGAGCTCCTTGATGAAGCGCGCGCCGCTCTTGTCATCGGTGGCGCGTGAGCCGGGAGGCGGTGGCTGGCCAGGCAGGTACTTGCCGCTCAGCACGCCCTGGGCCATCGGGCTCCACACGACCTGGGACAGACCCAGCTCCTGGCAAGTGGGCACGACCTCGGCCTCGATCACCCGGTACAGGGCGGAGTACTGCGGCTGGTTGGACACCAGACGGTCGAACCCCATCTGCTCGGCGATCTCCACAGCAGCGCGGATCTGCGCGGCGGTCCACTCCGACACCCCGACGTAGAGCACCTTGCCGGCTCGTACCACGTCGTCAAACGCGCGAAGGGTCTCCTCCAGCGGGGTCTGGTAGTCGTAGCGGTGCGCCTGGTAGAGATCCACGTAGTCGGTCTGCAGCCGCTGCAGCGACGCATCGATGCTGCGCAGGATGTGCTTGCGCGAGAGCCCCGCGTCGTTGACGCCGTCCCCGGTCGGCCAGTACACCTTCGTGAAGATCTCCAACCCGTCCCGGCGCAGGCCTGCCAGCCCACGCCCGAGGACGGACTCGGCGCGACCGGCAGCGTAGACGTCGGCGGTGTCGAACGTCGTGATGCCGGCGTCGAGCGCGGCGCGGATGCACGCCAGCGCCGCGTCCTCCTCGACCTGGGACCCATGGGTGATCCAGTTGCCGTACGAGATCTCGCTGACTTTCAGGCCGCTGCGGCCCAGGAATCGATGCTGCACGGGGATGACCCTACGACTGGCGCAATTCTCGCCGACCACAGCGGGGCCGCAGCCGGGCCTGGGCGGTTCAGGACTTGCGAATGACCGGCCTGCCGCCGGACTTGAACTTCGGCTTGGGCAGGCGCAGCCGCCGGATCTGCAACGAACGCATGATGGCGTACGCGACGACCCCCTTGCGGGACTCGTTCGGGAACTTCTCCGGCAGCAGCCGGGACAGGCGGTACCAGAGGTAGACGGAGTCGGCAACGACCCCGAAGAGCATCAGCAGCCACACCCAGACCAAGGCCTCAGCGACCCAGGGCACCTTGACGAAGCCCAGGAGCAAGATGGCCACCGCGACAGGGATGAAGAACTCCCCGGCGCTGATCCGGCTGTCGACGTACTGCCGGGCGAAGGCCTTGAGCGGGCCGGCGTCGCGGGCGGGCAGGTGGCGATCATCGCCGGAGCGCAGCGCGGCCTGCGAGCTCGCGCGCTCCTGGCCGGCGCGCTGGCGGGCCGCCTTCTTGGCGGCCTTCGGGTCCGTCGGGATCTTCAGGGTCTGCTTGCGTGCGGCCTCGGCCTCCTTGCGGGAGGGGGTGGCGCGACCCTTGGCCTGCTGGGACGCGGGGCGTTCCTCGAGCGTCACGGTCGTGGCTGGGTCATGGTCGGCACCGCGTCGCAGGAACTGCATGGCTCCCAGGCTACCGGCCGAGCGCGGGGACCGGCCGCGCAGGCAGCTGGGGTTTGGGTCGCTGCCTGCGGTGGCGAGCCGCCGGCCGTGGCGAGGGCCTGCCATGGCGCCTAGGCTGGGCGGTCACCGGGCGTACCTGCCCGACAGCAGGAGGAGGACGAGCGCATGGGTCTCTGGCAGCGCTTCACACTGATCTTCAAGTCCAAGGCGAACAAGGTGCTGGACAAGCACGAAGACCCGCGCGAGACACTCGACTACTCCTACGAGAAGCAGCTCGAGCTGCTCCAGAAGGTACGTCGGGGGGTCGCCGACGTCGCGACCAGCCGCAAGCGGCTCGAGCTGCAGATGACCCAGCTGCAGCAGCAGTCCGACAAGCTCGAGGGGCAGGCCAAGGCGGCCCTGGCCGGTGGCCGGGAGGACCTCGCACGCGAGGCATTGACCCGTCGCTCCGGGATCACCCAGCAGGTCGCGGACCTGCAGACGCAGTACGCAGGCCTGCAGGCGCAGGAGGAGAAGCTCACCCAGGCCAGCCAGCGGCTGCAGGCCAAGGTCGAGGCGTTCCGCACCAAGAAGGAGACGATCAAGGCGACGTACTCCGCCGCGGAGGCACAGACCAAGATCAACGAGGCTTTCTCGGGCATCAGCGAAGAGATGGGCGACGTCGGCCTGGCCATCCAGCGGGCCGAGGACAAGACCCAGCAGATGCAGGCCCGCGGCGAGGCCCTCGACGAGCTGCTGTCCAGCGGTGCGCTGGACGACCCGACGGGCACGTCCAAGGACAACCTCACGCGCGAGCTCGAGCAGATGGCCAGCGGGAGTGACGTCGACGACCAGCTGGCCGCGATGAAGGCGGAGATCTCCAGCGGGCCCAATGTGCGCTCGATCGACTCGGCCAAGTCCTCCCCGGCGACCGAGGCGCCGGCTACCGAGCAGCAGAACGGCTAGGGGGCGGCGATGATCGTACGGATACTGGGCGAAGGCCAGTTCGAGCTGCCGGCGGACGCGATCGATGCGATCAACGAGCTCGACGCCGCGCTGGAGTCAGCGCTCGGGGGGAGCGACGAAGACGTGTTCCGAGCCGCCCTCGAGGCGTTGCTGGCCAAGGTGCGGTCGGTCGGAATTGTGGTGCCCTTCGACTCGTTGGACCCATCAGATGTGGTTCTTCCGTTCTCTGACGCGTCCTCCGACGACGTGCGTGAGCTGCTCACGGACGAGGGGCTCATCCCCGGCTGAGGGCGTCGGGGCAGGCGGGGCTCACATCTGCAGCACAGCAACCGGTGACATGCTGATCCGGTCCCGACCGAGGAGTTGACAGAACGTGGCACGTACCCGCTACGCGTCCGACCGTGGACTTGTGGCACACATGTTCGGCACGATGTTCGGTCTCGGGCTGCTCTACGTGATCCTCATCGGGGTCCTGGTCTTCTTCATCAAGTCCGCTGTGATCGCCATCGTGATCGCCGGTGGCCTGTTGTTCTTCCAGTGGTACTACTCCGACACGATGGCCATGCGATCCATGCGTGCCGTCGAGGTCACACCGGAGCAGGCGCCGCAGCTGCACGCGCTGATCGACCGGTTGTGCGCGATGGCCGACATGCCCAAGCCGCGGGTGGCTATCGCCGACATCGACATCCCGAACGCATTCGCGACCGGACGGACACCGTCGCGTGCCGTGGTGTGCGTGACGACCGGGATCTTGCGACGGCTCGACGTGAAGGAGCTCGAGGGCGTCCTCTCGCACGAGCTGTCACACGTCGCGCACCGCGACGTGACGGTGATGACCCTGGCGTCGTTCGCCGGGGTGCTGGCCGGTGTGCTCACCCGGGTCTTCATGTTCGGCGGCTTCGGAGGGCGCCGTGGCAGCCGGGACCAGAACACCGCGATGGTCTTCCTCGTGGTGATGATCGTCAGCGTGGTCATCTACTTCGTGTCGTTCCTGCTCACCCGGTCGCTGTCGCGCTACCGCGAGCTCGCCGCCGACCGCGCCGGAGCACTGCTGACCGGGAACCCGTCGTCGCTGGCGACCGCGCTGCAGAAGGTGTCCGGCCAGATCGCCGCCATCCCGGACCGCGACCTGCGCGCGATGCAGACCGTGAACGCCCTCGCGTTCGCGCCCGCCTTCACCCAGAAGGTGTCCCTGTCCACGCTGTTCATGACTCACCCCCCGCTGGAGAAGCGGCTGGAGCAGCTCGCGAAGATTGCCGCCCAGCTCGGTCAGAGCTGACGGCTACGCGACCGATGGGCCTCTTCGACTCGATCATGGGCCGGTCCAAGCCGGCCCGTCCCGACCTCGACCAGCTCTTCGGGCTGCCGTCCGCGGCCTTGACGCTGGAGGCATCCCTGGGCTTCGTGGCCACCGGTTCAGGCTCGGTCGCGTTCCGCGCCCCCGAGGGTCGGGCGTTCTCCGACGTGCAGTCCGACGTCCAGGCGCTGCTCGACGCCGGCGAGGGCCCGAAGGTCGAGTCGGTGCAGGACTCGTACGGCTACACGTGGCTGGTGTGCCGTACCGACCCCCCGGACCTGTCGAGCCTGGTGACCGACCTGCACGCCGTCAACTCCTCGTTGCAGGACAGCGGGTTCGGGCCGACGCTGCTGTGCTCGCTGGTCGGCTTCGCCGACCCCTCCGGACGCCCGCTCGGGCTGGTGTACCTGTTCAAGCAGGGCACCTTCTACCCGTTCGCACCTGCTGCCGACGGCAAGGCCCTGGACGGCTCCACCCCCCAGCGACGCGACAACCTGCTGGAGCTGCAGGTCAAGGACCTGCTCGCCGACGACGTCCGCATCGAACCGACCATGTCCCGCTGGTTCCCCGTGTGGGGCGCCCCAGGCCTGGGATGAAGGGCCGTGCGGAGCGCTTGGCGCACCGCAGGGCAACCAGGGTCACGGAGCTGTCGCGGTGAGTCGCCGCGCTTCTTGCGTACTTGCCGAACTGTCGTTGCCGAGGCGAGTTGACGACGTGTCGAGCAGGTACGCCGACACGGGGTGTCGCCGCGAGACTTAGTGAAGGGTCTCGCCGCGAGCGAGCATGGCGACGTACTGCTCGATCTTGCGAGTACGGGTGTCAGCGCGCTTGACCGCGCCGATCCGGTACAGGACCGCGTACCGGTTCGCGCTGCTGAGGTCGGCGAAGAACGCCTTTGCCGCAAGATCGCCGTCGAGCGCAGCCTGCAGGTCCGGCGGGACCTCGATGGTGCGCTGACCGGCGTACGCCGCCTCCCACCGGCCGTCGGCCTTGGCTGCCGCTACCTGCGCATCGCCGGCGGGGAGCATGCGGCCCGCATCTGCGAGCCGGGCCACGTGCTCCTGGTTGGTCCGGCTCCACGGGCTGCGCTTCGTACGGGGGGTGAAGCGCTGCAGGAACCATTCGGCGT
>JBDTDW010000179.1:0-11599 GCA_039922855.1 Candidatus Nanopelagicales bacterium
CCGACGACGTGCGCCATGACACCGTCGGCGACGACGTCACATACGTGGTCAACCGGAACATCAACTTCACCAACGTGTGTTACACCGGCTGCCGGTTCTGCGCCTTCGCCCAGCGGCGCACGGACGCAGACGCGTACACGTTGTCGCGGGAGGAGTTCGGAGACCGCGTCGACCAGGCCTGGGCGGTCGGGGCGACCGAGGTGTGCGTTCAGGGCGGCATCCACCCGGACCTGCCCGGGACGGCGTACTTCGACCTGGCCCGGGAGACCAAGTCGCGGCGCCCGGACATGCACTTCCACGGGTTCAGCCCGATGGAGATCGTCAACGGGGCCACCCGGTCCGGGCTGTCGGTGCGGGAGTGGCTCACGGAGGCCAAGGCCGCCGGCGTGGACTCCATCCCGGGCACCGCGGCAGAGATACTCGACGACGAGGTGCGCTGGGTGCTGACCAAGGGCAAGCTGCCTACGGCCTCGTGGATCGAGGTCATCAGCACCGCGCACGAGCTGGGGATCAGGTCCAGCTCCACGATGATGTACGGCCACGTCGACGCGCCCCGGCACTGGCTCGCGCACCTGGTGCTGCTACGGCGACTGCAGGAACGTACCGGCGGGTTCACCGAGTTCGTGGCGCTGCCCTTCATCCACTACAACGCTCCCGTGTACCTGGCCGGCGTGGCCCGCCCGGGCCCCACCCCCCGCGACAACCGGGCGGTGCACGCGATGGCCCGGCTGCTGCTGCACGGGCAGATCGACCACGTCCAGACCTCGTGGGTCAAGCTCGGAACCGCCGGGGTCCGGGTGATGCTGAGCGCGGGAGCGGACGACCTCGGGGGCACCTTGATGGAGGAGACGATCAGCCGGATGGCCGGCTCCGAGCACGGCTCGAGGCAGTCCATCGCGGACCTCGAGGCGATGGCGGCCAGCGCCGCTCGCCCAGCCCGCCAGCGCACCACGACCTACGGCGAGGTGTCCGCGGAGCGCCGGGCAACAGCCCTCGCCGCCGAACAGCTCACGTTGCGCTGAGGTCTCATTACCTGCTGTGGGGTTGACGCGAGGGTAGTGACACGCGTGTAATTCCCCCGGGACGGGGCACGTGCCGTCCCGGAGCACCGCTGGGGCACGGGTCGTGCCCCGCGCAACTGGCACGCAGGAGGTATCGGCATGAGTGAGTTCGCCGGAGGCGTAGTCCGTCTGCCGCTGTCCGACACCGAGGAGATGTTCTGGCACGAGCGGGCGCTGTGCGCCGAGACCGACCCGGAGGCGTTCTTCCCCGAGAAGGGCGGCTCGACCCGGGAGGCCAAGCGGGTGTGCCTGTCCTGCGACGTCCGTGCCGAGTGCCTGGAGTACGCGCTGATGCACGACGAGCGCTTCGGCATCTGGGGCGGGCTCTCCGAGCGGGAACGCCGCCGGCTCAAGAAGCAGGCCGTCTGACCTGCAGCGTCCGCTCCCGCTGCGCACGGCCGGGGGCAAGTACCGCCGTCACGTAAGGTGTCCGGGTCCGCGACCGGCAGTATTCGGCACCGGCCGGTCCCACCGCCACCTTCGGAGACTGCGCCAACGCATGTCGCACCAGCCCACGCTCGACGAGCTGCGCGCCCTGGGGGCGCAGATGGCGGCCATCTCCGAAGGGCTGACCCCCGGCGAGGACGAGGTGGTGTCGCTGGTGAGCCCCTCCGACACCGCGAGACCTGCTCAGGCTCCCGCCGAGCCGTACGCCGAGCTGGCGGGGGACCTGGACGGCTTGACGCCGCGCTCACACCGCGTCGACCACATCACGGCCGTGCTGGTCTGCCACGACGGGGCGCGCTGGTTGCCGGCCGTGCTCACCTCCCTGGCCGGGTCCGCGCGCCAGCCGCACGTCGTCGTCGCGGTCGACGCCGGGAGCCAGGACGGCACCGGGCGACTGCTGGGCGAGGCCCTGCGCGAGGGCGTGGTCGACCACGTCGTCGCCGTCGAGCGGACCAGCTCGTTCGCCGCCTCGGTGGCGGCGGGCGTGGCCGCGGCCGCGCCCGCCGGTGAGGCGTGGGGCGCACCGTCCCAGTGGCTGTGGCTGCTGCACGACGACTGCGCCCCCGCCGCCGCCGCCCTCGAGGAGCTGTTGCACGCCAGCGACAACCAGCCCAGCATCGCCGTGGTGGGCCCCAAGGCCCGCGGGTGGCACGACCGACGGCTGCTGCTGGAGTGCGGCGTCACCGTGGGGCGCTCCGGCGCGCGGGTGACCGGCCTCGAGCGCGGCGAGCACGACCAGGGCCAGCGCGACGGTGTCGTCGATGTCCTGGCCGTGGGAAGTGCCGGCATGCTCGTACGACGCGACGCCTGGGACCGGCTGGAGGGGTTCGACCTCGGCTACCCGATGTTCCGTGACGACGTCGACCTGTGCTGGCGCGCAAACCTCGCCGGCTACCGCGTGGTGGTCAGCGGTGCCGCCGTCGTGCACCACCGGCAGGCCGCGGCCAACGGGCGTCGCCCTGCCGTGGCGGCCCGGTCCGGCGGCCCCACCGAGGCTGGTGCCGGCCACGGCAACCCGCGACGGCAGGACCGCGCGTCGGCGCTGCACCTGATGCTGGCGCACGCCACGAGGCCGACGCTGCTGTTCGTCACGTTGCGCCTGCTGCTGGGATCGGCGTTGCGCTCTCTCGGTCTCCTGCTGGGCAAGAGCCCGCAGGAGGCGCGCGACGAGATGGGCGCGGTCCTTGACACCATGGCTCACCTGCGTGCTTTGCACGCCTCCCGCGCGCTGGTTCGGCAGGCCGGCTCCGGTCCGGACTCGGTCCCGCCCCGGGAGGTCCGCCGCCTGCTCGCCCCCCGCGCCGGGCAGGCGCGACAAGGCATCGAACGGTTCGCCGCGCTCGTGCTCGCCGGGGGCGGGTCGGAAGGCTCACGCGGCTCGGCCCTGGACGCCGACGGCGGTGACGATGTCGACCCGTGGTCGCAGACCGCGGGTCAGTCGCGGGTACGCCGCTGGCTGCGTCGCCCCGGTGTGCTGCTGGTGCTCGGGCTGCTGCTCGCCACGATCGTGGCCGTGCGCGACCTCGTCGGTGACGGGGACCTGATGGGCGGCGCGCTGGTCGCGGCGCCGCCCGGTGCCGCCGATCTGGTCCAGGCGTACCTGTCCGGCTGGCACGACGTCGGGCTCGGCTCAGCCGCACAGGCCCCGCCCTGGCTGCTGCTGTTGGCACTGCCCGCTGCGTTGCTGCGCGGGCAGGCCCCGCTGGCCGTCGACCTGCTGCTGCTGCTCGCGGTACCGATGGCCGGGCTGTCGGCGTACGCCGCGTTGCGAGGCCTGATCCGGTCCCCGTGGGTGCGCAGCTGGGCCGCCTTGTCGTACGCGCTGCTGCCGGCGCTCACGGTCGGCGTCGGATCCGGCCGGCTCGGCACCAGTGTGGCCGCGATCCTGCTGCCGCCGCTGGCCCGCTCCGGGGCCCGTCTGGTCGGGGCCGGGCGGCCCACGACGTGGCGGCGGGCCTGCGGCACCGGGCTGCTGCTGGCGGTCGTCGCGGCGTTCGTGCCCGTGGTGTGGCTGGTGGCGCTGGTCGTCGCCGTCGTCGGGATCGTGCTCGTTCGCGGGGTGTCCGGCCGGCTCAAGGTCCTCGTCGCGGTCGCGGCGCCGGTGCTGCTGCTGGGTCCGTGGCTGGCCCGCGCGATCCACGACCCCGGGCTGCTGCTGCTCGAACCGGGGTTCATCGGGCCGGTCGATCCCAAGCTCGACGGCATCGACGTACTTCTGCTGCACCCCGGTGGGCCCGGCAGCGAGCCGCTGTGGTGGTTCCTGCCGCTGCTGCTCGCGGCGTTGGTGGCGCTGCTCATCCGAGACCGGTGGCGCGTCACTTTGCCGGCCTGGCTGGTCGCCCTGGCGGCGCTCGGGTTCGCGGTGCTGCAGCTGGCATCGCGGGTCCAGGTGGACGGGGTCGCCGAGCCGGTACGGCCCTGGCCCGGCCCGGCCACGCTCATCGCCGGGGGTGCCCTGATCGTGGCCGTGGCCACCGCGGGGGAAGGGCTGCGGACGCGGGCCACCGGACGCAGCTTCGGCTGGCGCCAGCCGAGCCTGGTGCTGCTGACCGTTGCCACCCTCATCGCTCCGTTCGGTGCCCTGGCGGTGTGGATCTGCGGGGTCCCGGGCCCGCTGCACCGAGCCGACCCGCAGGTCGTGCCCGCGTTCGTCGCGGTGGACCTGGGCACCCCGGACCGCCCCCGGGCGCTGCTGCTGCGCGTCATCGGTACGCAGGTGAAGTACGAGCTGCTCAACAGTCCCGCGCCGACCCTGGGCGAGCGCGACGTCGCCGAGACGCCCGGTCCACAGGTGGCGCAGGCCATCGGGTCGTTGGTGGCCGGGGTCGGCGGGGACGAGGTCGACGTCCTCGCCGCTTGGTCCGTGAAGTACGTCGTGCTGCAGGGTGCTGCGAGCCGCGACGGGGCCCTGGCCCGCGTGCTGGACAGCGAGAGCGGCCTTCGCCGGGTGGCCGGGACCGCTGCCTCGGCGCTGTGGCGGGTGGCGATCCCAGCACCTCGGGTCCAGCTGGTACCCGACGCTGCGACGGCCACGCCGGCGCCCACCACGACTCCCGCCGCCACGACTCCCGCTGCCACGACTCCCGCTGCCACGACTCCCGGTGCCACGACTCCCGCCGCCACGAGCTTGCCGTTCCCGGAGAGCCCGGGCACGGGCGGCACTGTGCAGGCCGCCGTCGCGGCGGGCACGGCGCCGGGGCAGCTGGTTCTCGCGCAGTCGCCGGCGCTGGGCTGGACCGTCCGTACGACCGGTGGCCAGACCCTCGCCGGCGGGGTCACCACGACCGGGGCCGTGGGGCGGTGGCAGGCCGCCGTCCCAACCGGTGTGAGCTCAGTGGTCCTGTCCTACGAGGACCCGGGCCGGACCCGGGCCCTGTGGCTGCAGGGGATCGTGGCCCTGGTGCTCCTGGTCCTGGCTTTGCCGGCGCGGCGCCGGCCGGCGCCCGACGAGGACGCAGACGCCGCTGACCCCGAGCCCCAGGCCGTCCCAGAGCTCGAGGAACCGGCCACGCTCAGGGAGCTGGTGTGAGTCCTCGCCGCGGGTTGGCCCGCACTCCTACCGTGGTCGCGATGCTTGCTGCCGTCGCGGCCCTGGCGGGCGTCGGCGTCGTCGGGCAGTCCCACGCCGACGCGACGCCCGTTGCGCTGGTCCCCCCGACGGTGGCGGCCGTGGCCTCGACCTCGCTGGTCTGCCCGGCACCCATCGCCAGCGGAACCGCACTGAGCACCACGATCACCATGGTCAGCGCGGCGATCCCGGGTGTCCCGGCGCCGGCGCCGGGAACCGGTCCGGGCAAAGCCGAAGTTGGTCCGCTGGGCAGCTCGGCGTTCGTCCCGACGCTGCGACTGAACCAGGTCGAGCGGGGGGCCGGCTACATGGTCACGGCCAAGTCGACCGGCCCGGTCGTGGCCACAGGCACTGCCGCCTTCGCCCCGGGATTGGCTGCCGACCAGCTCACGCGAGGCAACAGCGGGCGCTATCGCGGCCTGGCCGCACTGCCCTGCGGACCGGCGGTGACCGACGCGTGGTTCGTCGGCGGTGGTTCGGCCCTGGGCCGACTGACGCAGGTGTTCTTGTCCAACGTCGACGACCAGCCCGCACAGGTCGACGTACTGCTGTACGGGACCGGCGGCCCGATCAGCGCACCCGGCGCGCTCGGGATCGTGGTGCCACCGCGGTCGCGGGTCGTCCTCCCGCTCTCGACGCTGGTCCCCGGACAGGGCCTTGTCTCGCTGCACGTGATCGCGCGATCCGGCCGGATCTCCCCGGCGGTCCTGGACAACCAGGTCAACGGCCTGATCCCGCAGGGGCTGGAGTATCTCCCTCTCACTTCGGCTCACCGGCGGCTGGTGATCCCCGGGGTGCTCGGAGGTCCCGGCAGCCGATCGCTGATGATGCTGGCCCCTGACGACAACGCCCAGGTCAGCGTGTCCGTGCTGACCGCGGACGGCTCGCTGACACAGGTCGGGATGAGCTCGTACACCCTGGCCGCGGGCAAGGTCGTGCAGGTGCCCTTGGACAAGGCGCTGAAGGGGCAGACCGTCGGTCTGGTGCTCAGCAGCGATCAGCCCGTCGTGGCTGGTGTCCGCATGGTCGTCCCGGGTCAGCTCAACGAGACCGCCGACGTCGCAGGCACACCGCAGCTGAACACCGTCGGCGTGGTGACCGGACTGATGCCCACCCCCAATGCCCTTGTCATCGCTGCGCCCGGCGTTGCCGGTGCGCTGCAGATCACGACGCACGCCGCGGAGACGTCGCGGGCACCCACCACCCGGACCGTGACCGTGCCGGCCGGGTCCAACGTCGTGGTCCCGCTGCCGTTGGTGGTCGATGCGGTGTGGTCGTGGGTCGTGGTCGAGCCTGCACCGGGCAGCGGTCCGCTCTATGTCGTGCGGCAGAGCGCCGAGGCAGGGACCCGCGGCACCTTGATCACCATGGCCCCGGTGCTGCCGTTGCGCCCGGTGACCTCGATCCCCGCGTCGGCGTACGAGGTCGGGCTCGACGACCGTTGAACCGCCTGGGGCAGGTCAGTCCTCGGGCGGGCGGTACGTCGGGTCCAGCTCGTCCGGCTCCCGGCCCAGCAGCTCGGCCAGCGACTCGGCAACGACGTCGCGGACCAGTCGGCGCCGCTCCAGCGTCCCGTCGGCGCGCATCTCCAGGGCGCGGCGGTGGATCACGATGGCGGCCGGCCCAGCCGCGCTGGCCGGCACGACCCGGGCCAGCGCGACGGGCTCCACGCCGTCCTGGGGGTAGGGCCCGGGCACTTCGGTCACGACGACCCGCAGACCCTTGAGCTGCCCGAGGTAGTGGGGTGGCACCCGCTCCACCGCGGCCCTGACCTCGTCGGCGAACCGGGCACCCCGACTGCGTGTCAGCGTTGACCAGGACGGGCCCAGCGGCCCCCGCGGCCCGCGCCCGTGACGGTCCCGCCGCCGCCGCGGCGAACCCTGGGCGCTCACGGTCCGAGCCTACGGCGGGTCGCGGGCCCAATGCTGTCAGCGCCGATGCCGTACCCCTAGGGTCCGCATCGTGGGTCCTGTCCGGCGCTGCTCCAAACCGGGGTGCCGCCGTGCCGCGGTCGCCACGCTCACCTACGTCTACGCGGACTCCACCGCGGTGCTCGGGCCGTTGGCGACATACGCGGAACCGCACTGCTACGACCTGTGCTCCCCCCACGGGCAGCGCATGACCGCGCCCAAGGGCTGGGAGATCGTCCGGCTCGAGCCCGACCCGGACGCCCTGCGCCCCAGCAGCGCAGACCTCGAGCTGCTGGCCGACCTGGTGCGTGAGGCCGGCCGGACCCCGCCGCCCCCGCAGCCGGCCCCGGCGGTGAACGGCCCAGGCCGACGCGGGCACCTGCGCGTGCTGCGCGGCGAGGGCGACAGCGCCGGCTGAGCGGCTCAAGTCCGCTGGTAGGGCTGCCGACACACCTCTGGGGCACGTGACGGCTCGTTGCAACGGGGACTGCCCGAGGACAACGGGGCCAAGACGTACGACCGCTACGGCAGTGGCCGGGGCGCTGTGGAGGGGACAGTTCGATGGCTCGTACGGTGCAACCCGCGGTTCCTGTCGCGCTCGGTTCGCTCACCCAGCCCGGTGCTCGGGAGGCGACCTGCCGCACCTGCGGCAGCGAGCGCGTCACCCGCATCGCAATGCAGCTGACGGACGGCTCCACGGTCGACTTCACCAGCTGTCTGGCCTGCGAGAACCGCAGCTGGGAGCACGACGGCCGCGAGCTCAGCCGCCAGGACGTCCTGGCGCGTACCCAGCGCAGCTGACTGCACGGTCTCCCGCTCGGTCCCGCTGCGCGTACCGACCGGACACCTGCCGGTAGTCTCCCGGCCATGACCGACACCGCGGCGCTGGCGGCGCGACTCGACCGCGTCATCAAGGCCTACGACGTGCGCGGCGTCGTCCCCGACGACCTCGACGCCGACCTGGCCCGTGCGGTCGGCGCGGCCTTCGTGCACGTCGTCGGTGCGGCCAGCCGGGACGGCGGTCCCGGCGCGGTCGTCGTGGCACATGACATGCGGCCCTCGGCACCGGACCTCGTCGCCGCGTTCGGGGCGGGAGTCACCTCCCAGGGCTGTGACCTGATCAGCGTCGGCCTGGCCTCGACCGACGAGCTGTACTACGCCGCCGGCGCGCTGGACGTGCCGGGCGCCATGTTCACCGCGAGCCACAACCCGGCGAGATACAACGGGATCAAGTTGTGCCGGGCCGGGGCCGCCCCCGTCGGGCAGGACACCGGTCTCGGACAGATCCGCGAGCTGGTCCAGGCGTGGCTCGTGGACGGGATCCCGTCCTACGACGGCCCGGTCGGGTCGCTACGTGAGCAGGACGTGCTCCCTGGTTACGTCGCCTACCTGCACTCCCTGGTGGACCTGACCTCGTCCCGGCCATTGTCGGTCGTCATCGACGCCGGCAACGGGATGGGCGGCTTCACCGCCCCCGCGGTGCTCGCCGGCCTGCCGCTCACGGTCCACCCGCTGTACTTCGAGCTCGACGGCACGTTCCCGAACCACGAGGCGAACCCGATCGAGGCCGCGAACCTCGTGGACCTGCAGGCCGCCGTGCGCGCGGAGCACGCCGACCTAGGGTTGGCCTTCGACGGTGACGCCGACCGCTGCTTCGTCATCGACGAGCGTGGTGAGGTGGTCGATCCGTCCACGCTGACCGCGATGATCGCGGTGCGCGAGCTCGCGAAGTCGCCGGGCGCCTCGATCATCCACAACCTGATCACCAGCGCCGCGGTCGCCGAGGTGGTGCGCGAGCACGGCGGCGTCCCGGTACGCACCCGCGTCGGGCACTCCTTCATCAAGGCCCGGATGGCGCAGACCGGGGCGGTGTTCGGTGGCGAGCACTCCGGACACTTCTACTTCGCGGACTTCTGGCGGGCCGACTCCGGGATGCTGGCTGCGCTGCACGTGCTGGCCGCACTCGGGCAGGCACCGGCCGGCACGACCTTGTCGAGCCTGCTGGCCCCGTACCAGCGCTACCAGCAGAGCGGGGAGATCAACACCGAGGTGCCTGACCAGGGGGCCGCCACGGCCCGCGTCCAGGCCGCGTACGCGACCCGTGACGGCGTGGAGATCGACCACCTCGACGGGCTGTCGGTGACCGGCGCGACGTGGCGGTTCAACGTGCGTCCGAGCAACACCGAGCCGCTGCTGCGGCTCAACGCCGAGGCGAGCGACGCGGCGACCCTGGCCACCGTGCGCGACGAGGTGCTCGCGCTGATCCGAGAGGGAGTCTGATGCCGGTGCTGGATCCTCGGCTGCTGCAGGTCCTGGCGTGCCCGTCACCGGACCACGCCCCGTTGACGGTCGTGGGCGACCCGCAGGACCCGCAGGCGTTGGCCTGTACGTTCTGCGGATCCACGTTCCCGATCGATGGGGGGATCCCCGTGCTGTTGATCGACCAGGCCACCCCCGGACCGCACGGGGTGGGCGTGGACCAGCATCGGGAGCCGTGACGTGCCGCAGACCGACGAGCTGCTGCTCGACGATCTCGATGCCCTGAGCGCGGCCGACCCGGGGGAGATGTTGCCGGCGACGGCGACCGCGGGGGCGCAGCTGCGCCGAGGGCTGGCCGGCATCGACGAGGCAGCCATGGCGCGGGCGAGCGCCGACGGGCGACCGCGTGGGCTCGTGGTGGCCGGCATGGGCGGGTCCGGCATCAGCGGTGACGTACTCGCGGCCGTCGCTGGTGCCGGCTGCCCGATCCCGTTGCAGGTGGTCAAGTCCCACACCCTGCCCGGCTGGGTGGGGCCGTTGGACGTCGTCGTCGCGGTGTCGTGCTCGGGCACCACCCAGGAGACGCTGTCCCTGGCCGCCGAGGCGACCCGGCGCGGGGCTCGCGTCGTTGGCATCGGGTCTGCCGGGTCGCCGCTGGAGCAGCTCGTCGAGTCCGGCGGGGGGGTGTACCTGACCGTGGACGCGCTCGGGCTCATGCCGCGCGCGGCACTGTGGACCCTCGCCACCCCACTGCTGCTGCTCGGTGCCGCGCTCGACGTCGTCTCGCTCGGGCCAGGGGTGCTACAGGCCGCGGCGGACGCGCTCGATGAGGTGTCCACCGCGAGCGGACCGGTCGTACTTGTGGCCGACAACCGCGCCAAGACGCTCGGCCTGGCGCTGGCCGAATCGCTCCCAGTGGTGTGGGGCACCTCCCCGGTGGCGGCGGTGGCCGCCTATCGCGCCGCCTGCCAGCTCAACGAGAACGCGAAGCTGCCATGCACGTTCGGGGGGTTCTCGGAGGTGAACCACAACCAGGTCGTCGCCTTCGACGGTCCGTACGGCGTGCGTGCGCCCGTCGACGACGTGTTCCGCGACCCGATCGAGGACGGTTCCCCGATGCCGCGGCTGCGGCTCGTGATGCTGCGCGACGCCGAGGAGCACCCGCAGGACGTCCAACGCGCGGACGCCTCCATCGCGCTGGCCGACGAGCGCTCGATCCCCGTCGACGTCGTGACAGCGCGGGCCGGCCACCCGCTGGTACGGCTCGCCTCCCTGGTCGGGCTGGTCGACTGGGTCAGCGTCTACGCGGCCCTCGCCCTCGGGATCGACCCCTCACCGATCGGCCCCATCATCGAGCTCAAAGACCGAATCACCGACTGAGGCCGGAGCCGGTCCCGCGTACCCTCGCGTCATGGGCGAACTGGGGGCTGATGCGGCCGGCACCGCGTCGGGTCCCGTGCTGGAGCGGCTGTCGGCGCGGGTGGTCCCCCTGGGAGGCAACCGGGCGATGACGGTCCGGCGCTCGCTGCCGCAACGGGACCGCCGCACCGTCGGTGCCTGGTGCTTCGTGGACCACTACGGCCCAGCGATCGTGTCCGATGACTGGCGGATGGACGTCCCGCCGCACCCGCACACGGGGTTGCAGACGGTGAGCTGGCTGCTGGCCGGTGAGGTACGCCACTGCGACAGTCTCGGCACCGAGCTGGTGGTGCGTCCAGGTGAGCTGAACCTCATGACCAGCGGGCACGGCATCGCCCATTCCGAGGAGTCGGTCGGCGGGGGTGAGCTGCTCGGGGTGCAGCTGTGGGTGGCGCTGCCCGAAGATGCCCGGGAGCAGGACCCGCACTTCGAGCACCACGCCGACCTGCCCGTGGTGGCCGAGGCCGGGGCCGACGTCACGGTGGTCCTGGGCTCGTACGGGGCCACTTCGTCCCCGGCCCGGACGTACACCCCGATCGTCGGGCTCGAGGTGTCGTTGCACCGAACCACCGCTCTGGCGCTGCGCCCGGACTTCGAGCACGCGGTGCTGCTGCTGCAGGGCGCGGCCGAGGTCGAGGGTGAGCCCCTCGATCCCGGGTCGCTGATGTACGTCGGTGCCGGGCGCAGTGCCCTTGCGGTTGCCGGCGATGCCGGCACCCGGCTGCTCGTGATCGGCGGCGAGCCGTTCGAGGAGGAGCTGGTGATGTGGTGGAACTTCGTAGGCCGGCGCCACGACGACATCGCCCGCGCCCGCGCCGACTGGCAGGGTCAAGCCGGGCGCTTCGGCCACGTCGCCGGGTACGAAGGCCCATGGCTGCCCGCCCCAGCGCTGCCCGCCGTCGCCCTCAAACCGCGCCCCCGTGTCCGGCTGTCCC
>JBDTDW010000180.1:0-11789 GCA_039922855.1 Candidatus Nanopelagicales bacterium
GCCAGGGCCCCGGCGATCGTCGCGTCCGCCACGTTGGTCAAGGCGGCGGCGACCTCGTCGACCTCGGCGGTGCCGACCAGCTCCGCGACGGCGGTTCGGAACAGCTCCCGGCGGCGCAGCGCACGGACCGCAGCCACGGCGCCCTCGGGCGAGTCGTGCCGCTGCGCCGCTGACAGAGCCTCACCCAGCAGCACGGCTCGGGGGCGGGGCGCGAGCTCTTCATCGCTTGCCAGCAGCTGGACCGCCTCAGGGGCACGCAGCAGCAGCGCGGCGGCATACTTGCTCGAGGCGAGCACGTGGGCCATCCGCTCGGCGACGGCGGACTCGTCGCGCAGCAGCCGTAGGTACCAGGGACTCGACCCGAGGGCGTCGCTGACCTGGCGGAAAGCTGTCAGGCCGGCGTCGGGGTCCGGCGACTGCGCGAACCACCCCAGCATCACCGGCAGCAAGGTGCGCTGGATCGCGGCTCGCCTGCTCACCCCGGAGCTCAGCGCCTGCAGGTTTCGCAGGGCACCGACAGGATCGGCGTACCCCAACGCCTGCAGCCGCTGCCCGGCCGCTTCGACGGTCAGGCGGGCATCACCGGCATCCAGGCTCGCGACCGCTTCGAGCAGCGGACGGTAGAACAGCTTCTCGTGGATGCGACGTACCTCACGGGCGTGCCTGCGCCACTGGTCGGTCAGGTCGCGCACCGGGTGGACACGGAACCCCATCGCCCGCCCGATGCGGCGCAGGGCCGCCTCGTCGCGGGGCAGCACGTGGGTGCGCTGCAGCCGGAACAGCTGGATCCGATGCTCGAGCGTGCGAAGGAAGCGGTACGCGTCGGCCAGAGTGGCGGCCTCGTCGCGACCCACGTAGCCACCATCGGCCAGGGCCTGGAGTGCTTGGAGCGTGGTGGCGCTGCGCAGCGTCGGGTCGCTGCGTCCGTGCACGAGCTGCAGCAGCTGCACCGAGAACTCCACGTCCCGCAACCCGCCAGGGCCGAGCTTGAGCTCGCGCTCGCCGTCCCTGCCGGCCACGTGGGCCTCGACCCGGCGCCGCATGGCCCGCACGTGGGCGACGAATCCCTCCCGGTCTGCGGCGGACCACACCATCGGGGCCGTGAGCGCGACGAGCTGCTCCCCGAGCTCGAAGTCGCCGGCGACCGCGCGGGCCTTGAGCAGCGCCTGGAACTCCCACGTGGCCGCCCACCTGCGGTAGTAGCCGTCGTATGACGCGGGGGTACGCACCAACACCCCGTCGCGGCCCTCCGGGCGCAGGTTCGCATCGACCTGCCACAGGGTGCCCTCAGCCGTGGTCTCCCGGCAGGCCCGCATCGTCGCGGCCGCCAATCGGGTCGCGGTTCGCAGCGCCGCCGCCTCGTCCCCACCAGGGGCTGCTGCACCGACGAACAGCACGTCCACGTCGCTGACGTAGTTGAGCTCTCGCCCGCCGCACTTGCCCATGGCGACCACGGCCAGCCGGCACGGGGGCGCATCGACCGGTAACCCCGCGCGGCCGATCGCCAACCCCGCCTCCAATGCCGCGCCGGCCAGGTCTGACAGGTCCGCAGCCGTACGTTCGAACCCGGCCCGGCCCGTCTGGTCGTCCGCGGCGATCGCCATCAGCCGCCGGTGGTACGCGACTCGCAGCGCCGACAGCACCGCCAGGGAGGACCCGGCAGCTCGTGGCTCGTCGTCGCAAGGCTGCGCCCCCACCGCGGCCAGCAGCTCGTCCCTGGGGAGCGCGGGCTCGGTCCGGGAATCCGGCTCCAGCAGGGCGACCCAGTCGCCGGGATGGCGCACCAGGTGGTCACCGAGCGCCGAGGACAGCCCGAGCACGGCGTATGCCCGTGCTCGCAGCGCACCGTCCTGCCCGAGCCGGGTAACGAAGGCACCCAGGGCCTGCTTGCCTGCGGGGTCGGCCGACTCGCTGGCCCGCGCGAGGGTCGACAGCAGCAGGTCGACGTCGGGGGCGATCGCCAGGTCCTCGATCGCCGCGTCCTCCAGGCCGACCAGCACGGGGTCGGCCAGCAGACGTACCGCCGCCGAGGCGTCTGCGGCCCCGAGGCGGGCCAGCCGAGCTCCCAGCGAGCCGCCGCGGGACGGCCCCCGCCCCGCCCTGGCTGATGTCACCGGATGCGCTGATATCACCGGAAGCGCTGGAGGCGCCGGTGTCTGTGGCCCCTCCGACGTGGGCACCCCTTGCGCCGGCACCGGCCCTTCCGTCACAGCTGCGAGAGCCGGGCGTGCGCCGCGGCGCGAACGACAGCGGCGAACGCTGTGGCGAACGGCTCCCAGACCGCCGCCACCTCGCGCTCACGGGCCGCCAACGTGCCGGTCACCTCCGCCGGCGTCGTCCCCTCCCGGGCCAGCGTCGCCGCGTCCGTCCCGGCCCAGTCCGCCAAAGTTGCGGCGTCGATCTCCGGGTGGAACTGCACGGCCCACGCGTTCTGACCGAACCGCCAGGCCTGGTGGGGGCACGCCGGGGTGCTGGCCAGCAGGACCGCCTGCGCGGGGAGCTCGGCCATCTCGTCACTGTGGTACTGCGCCACGGGGGACCCCGGAGCGATCTTGTCGAACAGCGGGTCGTCGGCAGCAGCCGCCGTGAGGTCCAGCTGAACGAGGCCGTACTCCGGCACGACTGCCGCCCGCACCACTCCCCCGAGCGCGACGGTCAACAGCTGCCCACCCAGGCACACGCCGAGCACGGGCACCTCACGCTCGACCGCATCCCGCAGCAGCGACCGTTCGGCCGGCAGCCATGTCGCCTCGGCATCACTCGTGGCCGACATGGCTCCGCCCAGCGAGATGACCGCGTCGATGTCGTCAGGGACCGACGAGGGCACCGGGTCACCGGCGTCGGCACGTACGTCGACCAGTTCCAGCCCGGCCGCCTCCAGCCACTGCCCCAGCAGGCCCACCGGATCGGTCGCGTCGTTGCGCACGACGAGGACCCGTCCCGGACCGGATCGAGCTGCGGCGCTCACAGGACCGGAAGATATCTCTCGAGCTCGAATGTGGTCACCTGACGGCCGTAGTCCGCCCACTCGGCTCGCTTGTTGCGCAGGAAGAAGTCGAAGACCTGCTCTCCCAGCGTCTCGGCCACGAGCTCGCTGCGTTCCATCACCTGCACCGCCTGCCCCAGGGAGCTGGGCAACGGCTCGATCCCCATGGCGCGGCGCTCGCCCTCGGTCAACGCCCACACGTCGTCCTCGGCACCTGGTGGCAGCTCGTACCCCTTCTCGATGCCGGCAAGTCCGGCCGCGAGCATCACCGCGAACGCGAGGTACGGGTTCGTGGCAGAGTCCACCGACCGGAACTCGACCCGCGTCGAATTGCCCTTCTGCGGCTTGTACATCGGGACGCGCACCAGCGCGGAGCGGTTGTTGTGGCCCCAACAGACGTAGTTCGGCGCCTCTGCCCCGAATGCGAGCCGCTTGTACGAGTTCACCCACTGGTTCGTGATCGCGGTGATCTCGGGGGCGTGCCGGAGCAGACCGGCGATGAACGCCCGACCCACCTTCGACAGCTGGTACTCCGCGCCCGCCTCGTAGAACGAGTTCGTGTCACCCTCGAAGATTGACAGGTGGGTGTGCATGCCCGAGCCGGGGTGGTCCCGGAACGGCTTGGGCATGAACGAGGCGTAGACCCCCTGCGTCAGCGCCACCTCCTTGATGACCTGCCGGAACGTCATGATGTTGTCCGCCGTCGTGAGGGCATCGGCGTAGCGCAGGTCGATCTCCTGCTGCCCCGGCGCCCCCTCGTGGTGGCTGAACTCCACCGAGATTCCCATCTGCTCCAACACCGTGATCGCCTGGCGACGAAAGTCGTAGCCCTCCCCGTGGGGGGTGTGGTCGAAGTAGCCGACCTCGTCGACCGGGACGGGGACCTGTCCGGGCACCGGGCGATCCTTGAACAGGAAGAACTCGATCTCCGGGTGCGTGTAGAAGGTGAACCCGAGGTCGGCCGCCTTGTTCAGTGCGCGCTTGAGCACATGCCGGGGATCGGCGTACGACGGGCCGCCGTCGGGCATGCGGATGTCGCAGAACATCCGCCCCACACCCGGGCCCTCACCGCGCCACGGCAACACCTGGAACGTGCTCGGGTCGGGTCGGGCGAGCATGTCGGACTCGTACACCCGGGCGAACCCTTCGATCGCCGACCCGTCGAACCCGATGCCCTCGGCGAACGCCGACTCCAGCTCGGCCGGGGCCACGGCTACCGACTTCAGCATCCCCAGCACGTCGGTGAACCACAGCCGGATGAAGCGGATGTCGCGCTCCTCGATGGTGCGCAGGACGAACTCTGTCTGCTTGTCCATGCCGGACTGCTCCTCACCTGCTGGCTGAACTCCCCGACCGGTGCCCTCGTCAGCTCATCCTCGCGCAGTCCGTGTGACGAACGTGTTTCGCGCGCCGACGCCCGACCGACGGACGCGCCGATCCGGTGGGCCGCGCTACGCAGCGGTCGAGGGCTGGGCGGACGACGGCTCGGCGGGTGAGGTGAGCAGGTCCGGGCGGTAGCGGCGCACCATGTCACCTACCTCACCGCTGGAGAGCGAGCGGGTGAAGGTGATCAGCTTGACCTTGGGGGTCTTGCCGCGTACGACGGCCCGTCGCACCGTGGCCGGCACCGTCTTGCCCGGTTGGTCGAGCACGGTGGAGACGTCGAACCACGCGGTGCTGCCTTTGATGCGCTGCAGTGAGCGCCACGGGATCTCGATCCGCTCCCGGCGCCACTGCGCGACCATCCCGTGGCGGTCCAGCGTCAGGTGGGCCTGGGACCGGCGCCGGTAGCCGAAGAACCCGAGCAGCGCGACCGCGAACAGCGAGCTGAGCACGGGGAGCAGGGGGTTGGGGTTCAACATCAGGCCCAGGGCGAGAATCGCCAGCCCGACCAGCACGGCCGGCCCGAACCAGCCGAGCAGGTTGATCGACAGGACCACCGGCGCCGGGTGGGATCGCTTCTGGTCCTTTGGCCTGGGCGCGCTCACGTGCTGACCGTACCCTCTCCTCGCGTGGTCCTAGGCTGCCGGGATGACACAGCTGCGGCTCGCGCTGGCACAGGTGGACCCGACCGTGGGCGACCTCGCGGGCAATGCCGAGATCGTGGTGCAGCGGATGCACGAGGCCGCGGCGGCCGGCGCCCACCTGGTCGCGTTCCCGGAGATGATGCTGACCGGATACCCAGTGGAGGACCTCGCGCTGCGCCCGGCATTCCAGCGGGCCAGCCGGCAGGCCGTCGTCGCGCTGGGGCAACGGCTGGCCGTCGAAGGACTCGGGGAGCTGCCGTGCGTCGTCGGCTTCCTCGACAGTCGGGGTGACCCGGCAGGCCTGGTCACCGAGCGCGGCGACCTCGACCCGCTGGGCCGTCCCCGCGGTGAACCGCGCAACGCCGCCGCGGTGCTGCACCGCGGCGTCCTGGCCGGCAGCTACACCAAGCACCACCTGCCCAACTACGGCGTGTTCGACGAGGCGCGGTACTTCGTCCCCGGCAGCGAGAGGACGGTCGTACGCGTCCGCGGCGTCGATGTGGCGCTGGCGATCTGCGAGGACCTGTGGCAGGACGGTGGTCCGGTGGCCGAGGTACGAGCGGCCGGCGCTGGGCTGTTGCTGGTCATCAACGGATCACCGTACGAGCGCAACAAGGACGATGTGCGCCGTGAGCTCTGCGCTCGACGCGCTGCCGAGGCAGGTTGCGTGCTCGCTTACGTCAACCTGGTCGGCGGGCAGGACGAGCTCGTGTTCGACGGCGACTCCCTGGTGGTCGCGCAGACCGGTGAGGTGCTGGCCCGAGCCGCCCAGTTCGAGCAGACACTGCTGACCGTCGACCTCGAGCTTCCGCTGTCGCACACCGACGACGGCGTCGTCGTGCTGAGCGCCGATCCGGCACCGGCCTACGACGCAGGTGCCGGGTCGGTGGCCGAACGCCTTGACGACGACGCCGAGGTCTACGGCGCGCTCGTGCTGGGCCTGCGGGACTACGTACGCAAGAACGGTTTCGCCTCGGTCGTGCTCGGGCTGTCCGGCGGTATCGACTCGGCCCTGGTTGCCGCGATCGCGGTCGATGCCCTGGGCGCGGACCAGGTGTACGGCGTGTCGCTGCCCAGCCGGTACTCGTCGCAGCACAGCAAGGGCGACGCCCAGGAGCTCGCGCGCCGTACCGGCCTGCACCTGCGCACCGTGCCGATCGCGGCGATGGTCCAGGCGTACCTCTCGGCGCTGCCGCTCACCGGGCTCGCCGAGGAGAACCTGCAGGCACGGGTCCGGGGGACGACGCTGATGGCGATCTCCAACCAGGAGGGTCACCTCGTGCTCGCCACCGGCAACAAGAGCGAGCTCGCCGTGGGCTACTCCACGATCTACGGAGACGCGGTCGGCGGGTTCGCGCCCATCAAGGACGTGCCCAAGACGGCGGTCTGGGCGCTGTCCCGCTGGCGCAACCAGCAAGCCGAGCGGGACGAACAGACCCCGCCGATACCCCCCAACAGCATCGACAAGGCGCCCAGCGCCGAGCTTGCGCCGGGGCAGCTCGACACCGACTCGCTGCCGGACTACCCGATCCTGGATGCCCTGCTCGACGACTACGTCGAGAAGGACCGGGGTGCTGCGCAGCTGGTGGCCGGCGGCCATGATCGTGCCCTGGTCGAACGCGTCCTCATGCTCACCGACGGAGCTGAGTACAAGCGCCGCCAGTACCCGCCTGGCACAAAGATCTCGGCGCGCAACTTCGGCCGCGACCGCCGACTGCCGATCACCAGCCGGTGGCGCGAGCCGTCACCCTGATGGCGGCGCGCTCATCCCCGGCCAGACGATGTCGAGCAGGGTGTCGGCATCACCGGACCGCACAGGCCGGTCTTCCGGCGCAGTCATGGCCAGCATGATCAGCGGTGCGGTCAGGCTCAGCGCGGCTATCTCGACGTCGAGGTCGGCCCGGATCTCGCCGCGTTCGATGCCGTCGCGCAGCACCGTCTGCATGCGTTCACGCCGAGGACGGATGACGCGGGAGACGTAGTCCGCGTACAGCTCGGGATGACTTGTCCGGTACGCGATCATGCGCGGCAGGATCCGCGATGACATCGAGCCGAGGTCCTTGCTGCAGACATGTTCCATCAGCTGGCGCACCCGGTCACGCGTCGGTCCCGCCGGTGGCAGGTCGGGCATGTTCGCGTTGAGCTCGGCGAGCGCGTCGATCACGAGCTCGCGCTTACCCGGCCAGCGTCGGTAGACGGTGGTCTTGCCGACCCCGGCCCGCGCCGCCACCGCCTCGACGCTGAGCGCGTGGTAGCCCTCGTCGACCAGCATCTCCAAGGCAGCGGTGACGATCGCCCGGTCGGCCCGCTCGTCGCGGGGCCGACCGGGGCGGCGTACCTCGGCGGCGGTCTCGGGCGTCATGACGGTGACCGGCTGGCCCTCTCCAGCTCAATACCATCTGGGCCGGGCAGCTCCAGGGGGGCATCCTCCACGTCGGAGAGTTCGTCGCCCTCCTCGGACACCATGTGCACGGAGTGGGCAGCGTCGACCGCGTCGGTGTCGGCCTCGTGCGAACCGGTCCACGCCACGGCCTCAGCCTTGGCAGGGAGCCGCCACAGGATCAGTAGCACCGCCACGACCATCAGCGCGACCGACAGGTACGCGGCCCAGTGCAACGCTGGCATGAACGCGTCGAACCCGGCCTGGCGCAGCCGTTCCACGACCGCTGCCGGAACCTTGCCGGAGGCCGCCAAGGCGTCGGCCACGCCGTTCGTCGTGCCGATCGACTCGCTGGCCGGGCCCTTCAGGTTGTCCGGTAGCGCACTGGCGTTGATCACCGGCGTGATGCGGTTGACGTAGACCAGCGAGATGATCGAGGACAGGACCGCGACCCCGAGCGCGGCCGCAACCTGGCGCACGGTGTTCTGAACGGCCGACCCGGCACCGGAACGGGCCGGCGGCGTGGCCAGCGTCATCCGGGTGGTCGCCGGGGCCATGGCGTTGCCGAGCCCATACCCGAAGATCAGCCCCACGATGATCAGATACCAGATCGGGGAGTCCTGCTGGATCAGGGCCACCCCCAGCATGCCCAGCGCAGCGAGCGCCAGTCCGCCGGAGATCACCGCTCGGGCTCCGAACCGCTGCACCATCCCGGCGCTTCGCGGCGCTCCCAGGAACTGCCCGATCGCGAACGGCAGCACGAGCAGGCCGGACTGCAGCGGCGTCCAGGCCCGGACGATCTGGTAGTAGAACGCCAGGAACAGCATGGTGCCCTGCATGGCTGCGAACGCGAGCGAGATGCTGGTCAGCGGGATGGAGAACGACCGGATCTTGAACAACGACAGGTCCAACGAGGCGTGGGCGCTTCGGTACTCGACGAAGACGAACCCGGCCAGGATCACGGCGCCGGCTACCAGTGGACCCCACGTCTGGGGCGAGCCCCACCCATCCGAACCGGAGTTCTGGATGCCGTAGACGATGCCGAACAACCCGGCGACGGACAGCAGAAGGCCTTGCGGGTCCAGGTGCGCGGCGTTGGGGTTCTTGCTCTCCGGGACGATGGCCAGGATCCCGATGACGCCGACGATGACGATCGGAACGTTGATGAAGAAGACCGAGCCCCAGTCGTTGCCGGTCAGCCAGTGGAACCAGTTCGGGTGCTCGAGCAGCAGCCCGCCGAGCACCGGTCCGACGGCGACGGCGCCGCCCACGGACGCGGCCCACATCCCGATCGCCTTGCCACGCTCCTGCGGCGGGAAGATGACAGTGATCATCGACAACGTGACCGGCATGACCGAGGCGCCGCCGATCCCCATGAGGGTCCGGAAGAGGATCAGCTGGGTCGGCGTCTGCGCGAACGCGCACAGCGCCGAGGCGGCCCCGAACATGACCAAGCCGATAACCAGGATCCGCTTGCGTCCGTAGCGGTCTCCGAGCACCCCCCAGGTGAACAGCAGGGCCGCGAAGGCCAGCGTGTAGGCGTTGACGGCCCAGATGACCTGGTTCTGGCTGGCGCCGAGGTCCTCTTGGATCGTCTTCAGCGCGACATTGAGGATGGTGCTGTCGAGCACCACCACGAGCAGGCTCACGACGAGGACGGCCAGTATCTTCCAGCGCCTCGGGTTCACCCCCTCGGTGGTGGCCTGTGAGGTGACTGTGCCGGTCTCGGCACGCTCCTGGGACATGGCAGATCCGATCATCGTCGAGAAGCAGGTGGGTGAGATCGCGGGGCGACCTTTGGTGCCCGCCGCCGGCGGGCACGAAGGACAACCTAACTTGAACCATTCCGAAACGCAACCGCCCCGTTTCGTAACTTCGCCGACAGAGGAGGTTCGCCCATGGGTGCCGGAAGCCGGCCGTGTGCCATCCTTGAGGTGTCCGGGTACCCCACATCGGGGACTCGAGTCACCAGGAGGCATCACATGTCTGCACAGTCCGTACCTGAGCCGCTGTACGGCTCTCCCACCCCCACCTCGGCTCGCCGGGTGTCGGTCCGCGACCTGGCCGCGGCGAAGGAACGCCACGAGAAGTGGCCGATGATCACGGCGTACGACGCGCTCACCGCCGGGGTCTTCGATGAGGCCGGGATCCCCGTCCTGCTGGTCGGGGACTCCGCGGCCATGGTGGTCTACGGCCACGACTCGACCCTTCCAGTGACGGTCGACGAGCTTTTGCCTCTGGTCCGTGGTGTCGTACGCGGCTCCCGGCGCGCCATGGTCGTCGCGGACCTGCCCTTCGGGTCCTACCAGGCCTCGTCCGCCCAGGCCCTGGACACCGCAGCCCGCTTCATGAAGGAGGCCGGGGCTCACGCGATCAAGCTGGAGGGCGGTGTCCGGGTCGCCCACCAGGTGGAGTCGCTCGTCAGCGCCGGGATCCCGGTAATGGGACACCTCGGGCTGACACCGCAGTCCGTGAACCAGTTCGGTGGCTACCGGGTCCAGGGTCGTGGCGAGGACGGCGCCACGCTGCTGCACGACGCCAAGGCACTGGAAGCCGCTGGGGCGTTCGCTGTCGTACTGGAGGTCGTACCCGCCGACCTGGCCGCTCAGGTCACCCAGTCGCTCCGGATCCCGACGATCGGGATCGGCGCCGGCGCCGCCACCGACGCGCAGGTCATCGTCTGGCAGGACATGGCCGGGCTGAACACCGGCCGTACCGCCAAGTTCGTCAAGAAGTACGCCGACATCCACGGCGTGCTCCTGGGCGCCGCAAGGGCCTGGGCCGACGACGTCGTCACCGGCGCCTACCCCACACCCGACCACTCCTACACCTGACCGGCCACCCGACCTCGGACCGCCCTCGGACTTTTCCGATGACGGTGCCCTGGAGTGCCCCAGCGGCACCGTTGCTGCCCCAGAGGAAAGTCACCCGATCGGCCTCAGGGTAGGTGCGGTGCCTCTAGCGCATCGCGAGGGAACTCGATCCCACCAGCCGGGGCGGGGGTCAGATGTCGGTGATGCGCACTCCGGCGTGGATCTTGTAGCGGCGGTTCACCGAGATCAGATTCGCGGTGAGAGCCTCGATCTGGTGGGCATTTCGCAGGCGGCCGGCATACACGCCGCGAAAGCCCGCAATCCGGGCGGCCAACGCCTGCGCTATGTCGGTCGCGCCACGATCGTCCCCCACGACGAGCACGTCCAGGTCGAGTACGTCGACCTCAGGATCCAGCAGCAGCACCGCCGACACATGGTGGAACGCGGCCACCACGCGGGAGTTGGGGAGAAGTGCGCTGGCCTGCTGCGCGGCCGAGCCCTCCGGAACAAGCAAGGAGTACGCCCCCTGCTTGTCGAATCCCAGCGGGTTGACACAGTCGATGACCACCTTGCCGGACAGGGCGCCGGACAGGTGTGCGAGCAACGCCCCATGGCCCTCCCACGGCACCGCGACGACAACGACGTCAGCCCTGCTCGCACACTCGAGGTTGTCCGCCCCGTGGACGAGGACCGCTCCCTCATCGGCCTGCCGAAGCTCGGCCGCCGCAGTCGATGCCCTCGCCGCATCACGCGAACCCAGGACCACCTCCTGCCCAGCAAGCGCCAGTCGGCGCGCCAGTCCACGTCCCTGGGGACCCGTACCACCGAGCACCCCGACAACCAGACCTGACACGTCGGGGAGCTCGCGGGGGTCACGGGTCTGGGCGCCGGTCGACTCGGTCATGACGGCGATCCAACCAGTACGTCCCCCGATACGGCACGATGCCCCCGTGGAGCGAGCGAGGGTTCAACTGTTGCGAGAGGTGCTCTCGAGTACCGGGTGGATCGACAGGACACATGGCTTCGCACGCAGCCTGCGTCGCTCGACCGAGGGCACCGGCGAGCTGTTGCTCGTGGGCACTGCGACTGAAGAACCCTGGCACCTCGCAGCGCATCTGGACGAGGAGGCGCGGTTCGCCGACCTGCCGGGCCTGTCGCCCACCCTTGTTCGATGGGCTCCTCCCCCGGATGCCCCGGCGCACCTGTCCGTGGGGCTCGACAGGTTGGTCGCCAGCGGTCGGGGAGAGACAGTCTTCGTCGTGGCCCCTGACACTCCGACCGAAGGCCTGCTCGAACGAGTGGCGGACGCACGGCGTGCCGGTGCCACCGTCCTTGCTCTCGACGTCGGTGACGCAGACCTCGCCGACCTCGCACATGACGAGCTCATCGTCCCCGCGTCCGGGTTGTTCGCGCCGGGCGAGCACTCCGGGCTGACGTTGCCGATGAGTACGGCCGGCTTGTCGGACCTGGACCTCTCGTTGCCCGACGTGTCCTTCGAGACGGTGCAGCATCTGGTGTCCGCAGCTGCCGGGGAGCCGGACATCCTGCTCGCCGCCATCGCCGGCACCCCGGTGCCGAAGGGA
>JBDTDW010000181.1:0-9340 GCA_039922855.1 Candidatus Nanopelagicales bacterium
GTCAACACCGTGACGCCTGGCTTCGTCGCCACCGAGATGCTGCAGGACGTTCCCGACAAGGTGCTGGACAGGATCAGGGCGCAGATCCCCGTGGGCCGGTTCTGCCGTCCCGACGAGATCGCACGCGTCGTCCACTTCCTGGCAGCGGACGCTTCCGCCTACATCACCGGTCAGGTCTGGGGCGTCAACGGCGGTCTGGAGATCTGACCCAGCTGAGACCCCGCTTGACATATCTAGCAGTCGGTGCTTATGGTGTGCAGGTGCGGAAACACCGTGCACCGTGCAAATACCGAGGAGTCACCATGGCTACCACGACAAACACCCATACCCCCGCGACCGAGATGCCCGAGCTCGCCCAGAAGATCCGCGAGCAGCTGCTCTCGACCGTCCAGCAGGGCCAGCAACTTTCCGTCGATGCTGCTCAGACCTGGGTCAAGGCCGTGTCTGTGCTTCCGATCCCGGACCTGCCCATGGTTCCCGGCGTCCCCGCACTCCCCGGCGTCGAGGCTGCGACCAAGTACACGTTCGACATCGCCGCTGACCTGTTGAAGGCACAGCGCGAGTTCGCCCTTCAGATGGCCAACGTGTTCGTCCCCGCCAAGTCGGCCTGACCCGCAACCGCTCCCAGCGACGATGTCCGACATGGCAGACGCGATGACAGCTGGAGACGGCTCCCGGCGACTGCTGGGTGACTACATCCGGGTGCAGCGACAGCTGGCCAACCTGTCGCTGCGCCAGCTGTCTGCACTGGCCGAGGTGTCCAACCCCTACCTGAGCCAGGTCGAGCGCGGACTGCACGAGCCTTCCATGCGCGTGCTCAAGTCCATCGCTGACGCGTTGAACGTGTCAGCCGAGACGTTGCTCGAACAAGCGGGCCTGATCAAGAGCAGCGACACCCAGGAGGACGACGACACAGAGCGGGCGATCCGGGCGGACCAGCGGCTCACGCAGGGTCAGCGCCGGGCGCTGCTGAGCGTCTACCGGAGCTATGTAGAGGACAACACCGAAGAGCAGCCCTGAGCCCGACCCCGCCGGCCGAGCTAACGCGAGCGGCCTCGTGCCACACAGGAGACCAAACCATGAATGCAGTTCAAGGTTCTGAGTCAGCCGGGAGTGCGGTCCTAGACCGCCTCGGTATTGTCGAAGACCCATTGACCGGTGCTGATCCGGTCTCCTTCTTACGCGCACTCGTCGCGGCCGGGGCCGAGCTGGCCAAGAACCCGGCCGGAGCCGTCGCCGCGAACACTCGGTTGGCGATCGGCATGGCCGCAGCAGTACGCGCGACACTGACGCGTACGGCCGGGATCGACACGCCCGGCCCGATGTCTCCGGCAGCCGGAGACAAGCGCTTCTCGGACGCCGCCTTCGCCGACAATCCGCTGTACTTCCTGCTGGCACAGCAATATCTGCTGAGCAGTCAGCTCGTAACCGAGCTGCTGGACGCCGCCGGGCTGGACTCCCAGCAGGACAGCAAGGCGCGGTTCGCAGCCAAGTTCATCCTGGACGCGCTGTCCCCCACGAACACGTTGCCCGGCAATCCCGCGGCGCTGCGCCAGGCTTTCGACACCGGCGGCAAGAGCGTGCTGCGTGGCGCGAAGAACATGTACGAGGACATCCGGCACAACGGGGGCTGGCCCTCGCAGGTGGACAGCTCCGGCTTCGAGGTCGGCGTCAACATGGCGGCCACCCCGGGCTCGGTCGTCTACCGCAGCGACCTGATCGAGCTCATCCAGTACGAGCCGCAGGTCAAGACCGTGCACTCGGTCCCTCTGCTGTTCTGCCCGCCGTGGATCAACAAGTACTACATCATGGACCTTGCGCCCGGGAAGAGCTTGATCGAGTGGGCTGTTCAGCACGGTCACACCTGTTTTGCGATCAGCTACCGCAACCCCGATTCCTCGATGCGTGACCTTACCTTCGAGGACTATCTCTTCAAGGGCCCGTTGGACGCGGTGCGCGTGGTCCGCGAGATCACCGGCGCACCCGAGGTCAACACCCTCTCGGTCTGCCTCGGTGGCACGTTGACCGCGATCGCGCTGGCCCACAACGCGGCGACCGGTGACCGCTCGATCAAGTCGGCCACGTTCCTCAACACGCTCCTCGACTTCAGCCTTCCGGGAACCCTCGGAGTCTTCACCGACGAGGCCACCATCGCCGGTCTCGAGAAGCAGATGGCCAAGAAGGGCTTCCTCGAGTCCGACAAGATGGCACACACATTCGATGCCCTACGGGCCAACGACCTGATCTTCAACTACGTCGTGAACAACTGGCTGCTCGGCAACAAGCCGCCGGCCTTCGACCTGCTGGTGTGGAACAAGGACAGCACCCGCATGCCGGCCAAGATGCACTCGCGGTATCTCAGGTCGTGCTACCTGAACAACGAGTTTGCCCGGGGCGAGTTCGAAGTCGACGGTCACAAGCTCGAGCCCGGGAAGATCGACGTGGACACCTACGTGCTCTCAGCCGTCGACGATCACATCGTGCCGTGGGTCGCCGGCTACCGGACCACCCGGCTGCTCGGCGGCCAGAACCGGTTCGTGCTGAGCACGTCCGGGCACATCGCCGGGATCGTCAACCCGCCAAACCCGAAGGCCAAGCACTGGACCAGCGACGCCCGACCCGCCGATCCGCAGGAGTGGAAGGACGGGGCAGTGCTGGAGGACGGCACCTGGTGGGAGGACTGGACCAAGTGGATCGCCAAGCAGGGCGGCCGGAAGGTGGCCGCTCCCCGGCAGCTCGGGAGCAAGGACCATCCCCCGATCGAGGAAGCACCGGGCAGCTACGTACGCACCAGGGCATGAACAATCCCCCACGGCGGGGTTACGACACGAACGTGGTCAGTATCCGTGGGCTCTCGGTCCGCATCCTCGTCGAGGGCGATGGGGACCCGCTGCTGTTGCTCAACGGGTTGACCCGGCCGCTGGAGAGCTGGGGCCCGTTCAGGCAGGCGCTCAGTGGTCGTCGCGTCGTCACTATCGACGCCCCCGGCGTTGGTGGGAGTCCCCGACCGCTGCTGCCCCTGTCGATATCCGCACTGGCCAATATCGCTGTCACGGTGCTGGACGAGCTCGATCTGGAGAGCGTGGACGTTCTAGGCTTCTCCTACGGCGGGGCTGTCGCTCAAGAGCTCGCCGCGCACAACCCGGCGAGGGTGAGCCACCTTGTCCTCGCATCAACCTCGTGCGGCATCGGAGCGGTCCCCGGAAGCCGGGACGCGCTCGCCGCCTTTCGCGCGCCGTCGGGCGCCGACTCCTGGCCCCGCACGGATGCCATAGGTGCGCTGTGGCACTCGCTGGCCATCTCCAGCTGGTCGAGCATCCCGTTCCTGGGTGCGATCCGGGCACCCACCCTGGTCGTGTGCGGGGACCACGACCGGGTGGTGCCGCCTGCGAACAGCAGGTTGCTCGCACGCCGCATCCCGGGGGCCCAGCTGGTGCTGCTGTCGGCCGGCCACGATCTGCAACGACTCGGTCCGGCAGCCGCGCTGGCCGGTGCGGTGGAGCTGTTCCTGACCGCTGGGCACGTCCTGGACCCGCTGTCGAGCTGAGGTCGACCGGCGCGTCCCCTGTGCAGAGTTGGCAAGCACCTGCAAGACTGCATCTAATATGGGCAGTCCTCTTCTCGGTTCGGGGGGACCGGCAGGAGGGGGTGGCCACGTGGAGCCGCGACGTCCTGACCAGATGTACGAGGCGTTCGGCGCCTACGTCCGCAGCCAGCGCAGGCTCGCTCAGCTGAGCCTGCGTCAGGCGGCCTTGCTGGCCCGCATCTCCAACCCGTACCTCAGCCAGATCGAGCACGGACTGGCGCTCCCGTCGATCGCGGTGATCAGCTCCCTCGCCGATGCGCTCCAGGTCTCCACCCCGACCATGCTGCTGCGGGCGGTCGGGGTCGATGCCGGCGACGACACGGAGCGCTCGCAAGCCACCGAAGACGCCATCCGCAACGACCAGAGGCTCGACGACGCCCAGAAGCACGCCCTGCTGGCGGTGCTGTCCTCGTTCGTCGGACCGTCGGCGGCACAACCCGCACCAGCACCAGCACCAGCCACTCGAGCACCGCGACGACGGCAACCGCCGAAGACGCCCGCAAAGGACAGAAGGGCCCGTGACAATGTCTGATCTGCACTTCGACGGCCGAGTGGCCATCATCACCGGTGCCGGCGGCGGCCTCGGCCGCTCGCACGCGCTCGAGCTCGCTCGTCGGGGTGCCTGCGTCTTGGTGAACGACCTCGGTGGGGCAGTCGACGGCAGCGGCTCGTCGCTGTCCGCGGCACAGGGCGTCGTCGACGAGATCACCGCCCTCGGCGGTACGGCCGTGGCCAACCAGGACAGCGTGGCCAGCCAAGACGGCGCGCAGGCGATCGTGCAGGCCGCCCTGGACGCCTTCGGCCGCGTCGACGTGCTGGTCAACAACGCAGGCATCCTGCGCGACAAGGCCTTCCACAAGATGGACCAGACGATGATCGACGCCGTGATCGACGTCCACCTCAGGGGAGCGCTCTACATCAGCCAGCCGGTCTTCCGTCTGATGCGCGAACAGGGATACGGCCGCATCATCAGCACCAGCTCGGCCTCCGGGCTGTTCGGCAACTTCGGTCAGGCGAACTACGGCGCGGCCAAGGCGGGCCTGGCCGGGTTGACCCGCGTCCTCGCTCTCGAAGGTGCCGGCCACGGCATCATGGTCAACGCGATCGCACCGATCGCGACGACCCGGATGACCCAGGACCTGCTGGGAGACCTCGCGGCCAAGGTGACACCGGACTCAGTCAGCCCGTTGGTCGCCTATCTCGCCAACGAGGATTGCTCGGTCAGCGGAAACGTCTACTCCGTGGCCGGCGGCCGGATCGCCAGGATCTTCGTCGCGGAGACGCGCGGGGTCGTGCTGCCGGAGAACACCCCCGAAGCGATCCGTGACCACCTGTGGGCGATCGACCGGCTCAACGGCGACGGGTACCACCAGCCGACCTCGCTCGACGACGAGACCACGATCATCGCGAAGGCGCTGTCGGAAGCTTCCTAGACCAGGACGGGCGGCACCATCATCCGAACGCCAGCTTCACGTGGTCCGAGGACGACTCGGGCTGCGGCTGCGACTGCGTGTCCGTCAAGGACGGTATGCCGTCCTCCAGACCCGCTGCGGTCTCCATCACCACGACGGCCGGGTCGATGCGCATCACGCAGTAGCCCGCCACCGCGCCGGCCCCGAAGCCGGGCGTGAAGATCCGCACGGGCTCCTTGATGACACCGTCACGGACTGCGTCGTGGATGGCCAGCGGGATGCTCGCCGACGAGGCGTTGCCGACCTGTTCGATGTTGAAGTAGAGGCTGTCGACAGGTAGCCCGGCCGCAGTGGCGAGCTCGCTGACCATGGTCTTGTTGGCCTGGTGCGGAACGATGAGGTCGATAGTCTCCAGGAGCGAGTCCTTCACCCCGTCCGGGTCCGGAAGTGCCTTGAGCTCGTCGATCATCTGGACGAGATATCGGCCGGCCAGCGCCTTGACCTCCGGGCCGTACACCGTGATGTTGTTGTCGAAGGCAGGATTGGGCCAAATGATCGAGTTCACCTGGCTCGCTGGACCGCTGGCATAGGTCTGCAGGTACTCGATGTCCGGTGACTGGTCCGGCGGGGCCATCCCCACGACGATGGCGGCGGCGGCATCGCCGAAGATCATGCGCGACGGCCTGACGTTGCCGATCTTGTCCGAGAACTTCTCCACGCACACGAGCAGCACGGGACGCTGCACCTCCTGGAGGAGCCGCGTCGCCTCGGACAGGCCGTACGGGAGCCCTGCACACGCCGCGACGATGTCGCACGACGCGTGCGTCTGGAAGATGCCCAGCTGACCGGAGATCCAGGTCGCCACCGAAGGAATCATTCGGGTGCTCGTACACGTGCACACCAGCACCGCTCCGATCTCAGCCGGCCCCCGGGCGGCATGAGCAAGAGCAGCCTGGGCCGCCTGTAGCGCGATCTCCTCTAGGCTGCGGGTGGTGTAGCAGCGTTGCTCGATGCCGGTCTTCTCGCGGATCTCCTGCGCCGACATCGGTGACCAGTTGTAGGCGGCGTTGCGGATCAGGTCCTCGTTGGTGCAGACCGTGTCACCGTGGACGGCGGCCAGTGCCTCGATGCGCGGCATCACCGCGAACTGGGTGCGCACGTTCACCGGCGGGTACGGGCGGATCGGCTGGGTCGCCTCCTTGGCCTGCGGGCTCGGTCTGGACACCGCACCTGCTTCCAGGCGCTGCAGGAAGTGCCGTACCTCCTGGTCCCGCGGGTGGAAGACGACGACCTGGTCGTCGTCGCGCAGCTGGCCGACCTCGACGAGCTCTGCCTGCGAGCGGTCCCACGGGTACTGGTTGTGCAGCACCATGGCCCACCGGTGCAGGGCCTCGAGCTCGGCGACGTCCTCAGCGCAGTCGACGATGTCGGTGAAGCCGAACGTCGGGAAGTCGGGGTCATAGCCCGGCAGCCGGAAGGTGAGGTTGGTGGGATCGGCCAGGATCTCGGCCACCGTCGGCTTGATCGTCGGAAGGTCGCTGGCGTGGTGCTTGCGGTGCCCGAACACGTCGAAGAGGATCCCGAAGATGCGGTCCTCGACCTCGCGGTCCCAGGTCGGCGGCAGTGTCTCATAGGCCCCCTTAACGGCTGCGATCTTCTGATCGCCGTCTTCCCACGGCGTCAAGATAGGCAGGAAGACATCGGTCCGGGTCCGCGGCACGTCGGACCAGCGGGTCGGTCGCTTCTCATACAGCGTCATGGCAAAGCGGTTGGTCCAGAACAGGTTCAGAGCCAGATCGCGCATCAACTCATAACGGCTGGAGTACGCGCCCTTCTCGACCCGGTGCAGGATTTCGGTGCCCGTCGGCGCCTTCACCTCGAAGTCCCGCCTGATCACCAGGTCGAGCTGCTCGAGACTGTTCATGACGGAAAGGTCCAGCACCGGGACGAAGTTGGACGGGAAAACGATCCGACCATGGTGGTTGACGACGAATGGCTGCACGGCGAGTCCTTCAGGTAGGTGGAGCAGTTCGGCTGATGCCCCGCTCAACAGCGCCGATGAGGTAGGGGCGGAGCTCACGGGCGGGGATGATCGCGTGCACAGAGCCGACGGCGAGCGCCCGCTCGATGTTGTGGACATGCTCGAACTCGTCGGCGACTTCGCCGAGCTTCTCCGAGCGCACGGTGACGCGCAGGTCGGCCAGCTCGACCCGCAGGTGACCGCGCTCTGCCTCCTCCGCGGCAGCCAGTGCGGCCTCCTTAGCGGCGATCCGTGCATCCCCAGCGGTGCGGCTGGCGACGTCTCGGGAGAACACGACGGCCGCGGCCGGCGCGCCCCCGATCACCGAGGCGAACGAGCCCTCGACCGAGATGACCTCCATGTTGTCGTTCAGGACGCCGGAGAAGACCACGAAAGCGCCGCCGTGGTAGCGCGAGATCACGCAGAAGATGATCGGGCCGTCGAAGTTCACGATTGCCCGCCCGATCTCGGCCCCGTACTCGAGCTGCATCTTGCGCAACGATTCGGGCGAACCGTCGAATCCGGACAGGTTCGCCAGCACGACCAGGGGGCGGTTGCCACTGGCGGCGTTAATGGCTCGCGCGGCCTTCTTCGACGACATTGGGAACAGGGTTCCGGCGGTCCACAGATCTGGGCCGTCGCCTGGGAACAAGCCACGTCGGGGGATCGGTCGAGACTCGACGCCGAGCACCGCGACCGGATGACCGTTGAGGTGGGCGTCGAGGGCGACCGTGGTGTCGGCGTCGGCCATGGCGGCCCACCGCTCGAGCACGGGGTGGTCCTGATCGACAATCGCCCGCATCACGGTGCGGATGTCGAACGGCTTCTTGCGCTCGCGGTTGACTTCATCGGAGAAAATGTCACCCACCGTCGTGAAGTCGCTGTCCGGGTGGACGTGCGGGTAGCCGCGCACGTCCCGGTCGCGTGGGTCGCTGGTCTTGGCTCGACGCGGGGCACGCTCCCCTGGTTCGACGTAGGTGTGCTCGTAGTGCGCGAACAGGGTGCTGCAGGCTGCGGTCAGGTTGGGTGCCCAGTACTGCGCCTGACCGTTGGGCCCCATGACGCGGTCGTAACCGCCGATCCCGAAGTTGTCCTCGGCCGACACGCCACCTGAGTAGTCCAGCGAGTTTTTGCCGGTCAGCACCATCGCGCTGTCCGGCGTCATGATCAGGATGCCCTTGGTGTGCATCAACATGGTCGCTTCGGCATTCCAGTACGGCTGTGCCCCCACGTTGATCCCGGCGACGACAACGTTCACCTCGCCGCCGGCCTGGGTGAAGGTGATCAGCCGGCGCAGCGCGCGCGCCACCCAGTCCATGTTCTCGGTGCCCCTGTCCATGGAGATCTCGGCACCCGAGGACAGGGCGAACCACTCGACCGGCACCGCCATCCGTTCGGCGAGATCAAGCGCTGCGATGACCAGCGCGCACTCCGGCTCGGCCACCGAGCCGAGCGACATGGTCGGATCGCCGAACAGAGCCACCCGGACCATCCCGTCGGGATGGCGTGCTGTCGGTGTGGACACCACACCGGCGACGATCCCCGCAGAGTTGTGCCCCGCCGGCCGGTCGACCGGCACGAGCCGGCCGCCTTCGTCCAGGTCGTGCTCGACGAAGCTGCCGGTGGTCCCGGTGAGCAGAGGGACGATCTCGTACGGGTAGACGGTGCCGCGGGCTCGCGAGCGCCGTACCTTCTGGGTGTACTCGTCCAGTGGTGCCAACGGTTCTGTCGGCGGCCGCGTCACCGTCACGGCTACACCTGCCCCCGGCCGGTAGGTGAAGATCAACGCCACTTCTCTCGGCTCGGCGTCAGGTGGGTCCCGGAGCCGAGCCATCAGCATGATCTCCTCCAGCCCCGCACCGATCGTCAGCGGCGCCGTCGTCCTGGCGAATCTGCTCATCTCCTCCAGCGACACCTCGATCGAGGGCCAGACATAGAGGAAGATTCGGTTGGCGTCGAGCCGTCGCTTGGTGCCGCGCCCGGCTTGGTAGCCGCGGATGCCGTCCAGGCAGGCCGCAAGTGTGCGCTCGAGGGCCGGGAACGCGATGGTCTGGCCCGACGCGTCCCGCAGCGGCGTGACGTCGCGAACCTCTGCCAGCGCCACCAGACGTTCGTCGTCAGGGTTGCCGCGGGCGACGCAGTGGAGCAGGTACGTGTCCTCGGCCGACGGAATCCTGGTGCCCACGAACTCCTTGAGCCGCCACAAGTCCAGACGCTGGCCCGTCAACGGGTGCATGCCGCGGATCACGCGTTCTTCGTCCATGCCCTCCGGCGAAGGCCGGAAGGTGAACTGCTGCACCCGCACGCCGTCGCGGCTGCACA
>JBDTDW010000182.1:0-6935 GCA_039922855.1 Candidatus Nanopelagicales bacterium
CAGTTCACCTGCCTGAGACCACAAGGTACGGACCTGTTCACGCGCTCGGTCCGTAACTATTGCGTGTGTCACGCATGTAATCTAGGCTCGTTCCCTGCGTGCGTCAGCCCGATCCAGGGATGCGTACGAAGCGACCGGTCCCGACAAACCCGATTGCGGCGAATGCGAACGACTAGTCAGGATGTCATGGCTCGCCTGACTGCTCAGCAAGCCGAGCCCGCGGTGCGAGAATCGCGCGCGGCGCCCTGAACCGTCCCGTACCTCGGGGCCGTTCCCAGATCGCACGCACGGGCACAGCTACGACGACCTGAAAGCAAAGGACTAGACATGGGCCGAATCTCGCAGTGGGCCGTCCGTCATCCCTGGTTCGGGCTTGCCTCGTGGTTGGTGCTCGTCGCCCTGATCGGGGTGCTGTTCACAAACTTCAAGGGCGACTACAACGACAACTTCAACCTTCCCGACTCTGAGTCGACGACGGCGCAGAACCTGCTCAAGAACTTGTCAGCGGGCGCGGGCACCGGGGCCGGGCTGGATGGCCAGGTCGTGTGGAAGGTGGACTCCGGCAAGGCCACCGACGCCGCCGCCAAGGCGACCATGACCGAGGTCCTGACGCAGATCTCGCAGACCGCCGGCGTCAGTTGTGTCTTCGCACCGTTCGGTGCATCACTCGGTACGGGCTGCCCGCCCGCTCCGGCCGCCCAAGGTCAGGGCGATCATGGCGGTCAGGGTCAGAGCCTGGCCAAGCCCGGCGCAGCGCAGGCTCAGGCTCACTTCGGCCAGGCCGGGGTGAGCCCGGACGGCACCGTCGCCTACGCGACGGTCACGTTCTCGGGCAAGGAGTTCAGTGACGTCAAGTCGGACAACCTGACGACGGTACTCAACCTGGTCAAGGCACAGAACGGCCAGGACGGGTTCACCGTCGGCGCCAACGGCATCTTCTCGAACGTCCAGGGCGAACCACCCTCGTCCGAGAGCATCGGCGTCGGCGTGGCGCTGATCATCTTGCTGCTCGCATTCGGATCACTGCTCGGGGCATTCCTGCCTATCGTGTCTGCGGCCGTCTCGGTCTCGATCAGCACCGGTCTCGTGCTCCCGATCGTCGCGCACTATTTCTCGGTCGCCACTTTCGCGCCGTTCCTGGCCTCGATGATCGGACTAGGGGTCGGGATCGACTACTCGTTGTTCGTGATCAACCGCTATCGCGAGGCGATGCGGCACGGTCGAGATCCGCGCTCCGCGGCGCTGGAGTCCGTGCGCACCTCAGGACGGGCGGTCCAGTTCGCCGCGCTGACGGTGATCATTGCGCTGCTCGGTCTGTTCGTCATGCGTATCTCGTTCTTCAACGGCATCGCGGTTGCCGCCGCGATCACCGTCTTCATGGTGATGATCGGGGCTCTGCTGCTGCTCCCCTCGGTGCTGGCGCTGCTGGGCAGCTGGGCCTTCGTGGGCCGGATGGCTTGGATCACCGATGAAGAGGCCATCCCGAAGCAGCGTTTGTCGGGCATTGCCCACGCGGTGGGCCGGTTCCTGCGTTGGGTCGGCTGGGTCCTCGTCTTGCCCGTGACGATCGTCGGCTGGCTCTGGCGTCGCCTGGTCCGCAAGGGCACGGCGCCTGGTCTGCATGACCCGAGCGCGTTCGCGCGCTATGGCAACTGGCTGCAAGGTCGACCGTGGCTGGCCGGCCTGCTCGCCCTCGGATTCATGCTGATCTTCGCGATCCCGGTGTTCTCGCTGCGCCAGGGCTTCGCCGACGACTCCGGTGCACCGAAGGGCAGTCCGGCCCGGATCGCGTACGACCTCACCGCCGAGGGCTTCGGCCCGGGCGTCAACGGTCCGATGTACGTCGCACTGAAGCTACCGACCCCCGGCGACCAGTCTGCGGTGACCACGTTGGCCGACGCGCTCAACAAGGACCCGGGGGTCGCCCTGGCCGCCGCGGCGCCAGTTGCGAAGGACACCGAGGTGGCGGTCATCCAGGTGTTCCCGACGACCGCGCCGCAGGACGCGGCGACCACCGACCTGCTCTACCACCTGCGCGGGACCGTGATCCCGCAGGCGACGGCCCAGTCGGGCGCGGTCGCGTACGTTGGCGGATTCCAGGCCGTAACCGTCGACTTCACCAAGGTGCTCACCGACGCGCTCCCATGGTTCCTGCTCATCGTGGTGGGTCTGGGGTTCGTTGCCTTGATGTTCTTGTTCCGGTCCATTCTGGTGCCGCTCATGGGAGTGCTCTTCAGCCTCCTCTCACTGGCAGCGGCTCTGGGAGTCTCGGTCGCGGTGTTTCAGTGGGGCTGGTTCGCGAGCGCTATCAATCTGCAGAACACCGGTCCGATCTTCCCCTTCCTCCCGATCATGGTGTTCGCCATCTTGTTCGGATTGTCGTGCGACTACCAGGTGTTCCTCGTCAGCCGGATGCACGAGGAGTGGAGCAACACCGGAGACAATCGCAAGGCGATCCGCCGCGGACTGGCAGGGTCGGGGAGGGTCGTGGCCATCGCGGCCGCGATCATGGCCAGCGTCTTCGCTGCGTTTCTGCTCGGCAACGACCCGATCGTGAAGCTGTTCGCGATCTCGTTGTCCACGGCTGTGCTGCTCGACGCGTTCGTCGTCCGGCTGATCCTTGTACCGTCGTTGATGACTGTCCTGGGGCCGCGCAGCTGGTGGCTGCCGGGTTGGCTGGACCGGTTGCTGCCGCACGTCAGTGTCGAGTCCGAGCACGATGTCGAGTCGGGAGCCGCGGAGATCGAGGACATCGTGGAGCCAGGCGATGAGCTGGAGAGCGCCCCGGTCTGACCCGTTGTGGCTGACCCCTCGCCGCGCGTGCGATGCGCGACGGTCCGTAACCGCGCCCGGCATGGACTAGCCTGCGAGCTCCGGCAGCGGCTGGGGCCGATGTCCGGGGCAACATGACCAAGCTTTGAGATGACACGTGACCCCGCCGGCATGCCGGCCGCTCACTTGGACGTACTCGTCGGGTGCCCTGCGCGCCCGACGAGGTCCGGCCGTCTCGGGACGATGAAGGGGTGCCCGGATGCCGGTTTCGACGATCGTCGTCGTCGGGTCGTGGGTCGTGCTCGCGGTCGCGGTGTGGCTGGTGGTGCTGCGCCGTCAGCGTGCCGAGACCGACACCCGTGACGAGCGCGGTGAGACCCTCGCCCAGCAGCAGGCGCGGGCGATCATCAGCCGGGCCGAGGACGCCGCACGGGAGCGTTTGAGCTCGGCGCACGTCGAGGCCGATGCGCTCAAGGCCCAGGCAACGGTGGAGGGTGCCGCTGCGCGCGAACGCGCTGAACGGGACCGGACCGAGCTTGCGGGGGAGATCGCCAGGTGGCAGGCCCGCCGAGACGAGGTGGCCACCGACGTCGCGGCAACCCGTGCCGAGATCGCGCGGCGCACGGACGAGACGGACCGGCGAGAGCGCAGGGTGCTCGAGCGGGAGGAGCGGGTCGATGTCGCCGGCTCACGGCTGAGCGAGCGGGCGCTGGCCCTGGCGGCGCAGGAGGGCGAGCTCGAGCGTCGATCGGCAGAGCTGGCGACGGGCGAGGACGAGCGGCTGGCCGCGCTGGAACGGGTCGCGGCGCTGACCGCAGCCCAGGCGCGAGAGGAGGTCGTCGCCACCATCGAGGCGCAGGCCAAGCGCCAGGCTGAAGTCACCGTTCGCGAGATCGAGCGAGAGGCACGCGAGCAGGGCGAGACCCGAGCCAGGAACATCGTCACCCTGGCGGTGCAACGCGTCGCGTCGGAGCAGACGGCGGAGTCGACCGTCGCGGTGCTGCACCTGCCCGACGACGCGATGAAGGGCCGCATCATCGGGCGTGAGGGTCGCAACATCCGTACCTTCGAGGCCGTCACCGGGGTCAACGTCGTGATCGACGACACGCCGGAGGCAGTCCTGCTCTCGTGTTTCGACCCGGTCCGGCGTGAGGTCGCGCGTCTGACGCTCGAGACCCTCATCGCAGATGGTCGCATCCAACCCAGCCGCATCGAAGAGGTGTACGAGCGCAGCCGGGTCCAGGTCGACGCCCTGTGCCGGCGCGCCGGGGAGGACGCCTGGCACGGGCTCGGCCTCGGGGAGGCGCACCCGGACCCCATCGCGCTGCTGGGGCGGACGCGATACCGGACCTCTTACGGCCAGAACGTCCTGGGCCACCTGGTGGAGTGCGCCCAGCTCGCGGCGGTGATGGCCGCTGAGCTGCACCTGCCGATCGAGCACGCCAAGCGCTGCGCAGTGCTGCACGACATCGGCAAGGCCCTGACCCACGAGGTGGAGGGCAGCCACGCGATCATCGGGGCTGAGGCGGCGCGCCGCCTCGGCGAGAACGAGGACGTCGTGCACGCGATCGAGGCCCACCACGATGAGGTCGAGGTACGTACCCTCGAAGCGGTGCTGACCCAGGCGGCCGACGCGATGAGCGGCGGTCGGCCGGGGGCGCGGCGAGAGTCGTTGGAGCACTATGTCGAACGGCTGGAACGACTGGAGTCGCTCGCTCTGGCTCACCCCGGCGTCGACCGCGTGTTCGCGATGCAGGCGGGCCGGGAGGTACGGGTCAGCGTGCTCCCGGACGCCGTCGACGACATCGGCGCGCAGGTGCTGGCCCGCGACATCGCCGCCCAGATCGAGACCGAGCTCACCTATCCGGGCCAGATCCGCGTGACCGTCGTGCGAGAGTCGCGGGCGACCGGCCTGGCCCGCTGAGCGCGTCGGCGCCCACCGCTCGCGCCCTTAACCCGGTCAGCCGCCGGCGCGGAAGCGGGCCACGCCGTCCGCGACCAGGTCAGGGCGCTCGTGCTCGACGCCGAACAGCGCCTCCTGCAGGGGCCAGGTCGCCACGTACCTGACGAACCGGGCGAGCTCGTGGGTCAGCGATGGCGCGGCGGCCAGCATCGCGGCGGTGACGGCCGGCGGCAGCCCGGCCCGCAGCGCGGCGACATCGCCGGCGACGTCGCCACGCATCACGTCGTCCCAGTCGATGATCCCCAGCAGTGCCCCGCTGTCCGGGTCGACGTGCAGGTTGTGCGGACCGAGGTCCCCGTGGCACAGCCCGTTCGGTCGGGCCCTGGCTGCCTGTCCCGCTGTCCGCAGGTCCTCCCGCGCGCGGTTGGCGTCCGCGGGCGCGAGCAGCGGGAGGACGGCGACGCGGGTCCGCGCCGCCATGTCGTCCCACAGGTCGATCCACCCTGACGGCGCCGGCCAGGCCGCGTCGGTGACCTCGCGCATCTGTACCAGCACCCGCGCCAGGTCAGCCCCGAGCCGGGTCGACGCGAGCCCGGGCGGGATCGGTGGCGGAGCTGCTGGGTCCGAAAGGTCCAGCGGGGCCAGTTGTGCGCCCGGCAGCAGGCTCAGGGTCAGGTATGCCTCGCCGTCACCTGCGTCGGGATGCACGCTCAGCAAGCGTGGCGCCGGCAGCCCCAACGCGTTGACGGCCCGCCACCGTTCGGCGACCGCCGGCAGGCGCGCGATGCCCGCGGGCGTGCGCGGGTAGCGCCGAACGACTGCGTTGTCCGGGTCGAGGAGGACGAGGTTCTGTGCCCCGTGACGGGCCGACGGCGGCAGTGCCGGAGTCTCGTGGACGTCGAAGTTGTCGCGACTTCGGCCCCGATCCACCTTGTCCGCCATGGGAACAGCCTGGCCCAAGTCCCAGCAGTCGGGGGCGGCCGTGTCGGCCACGGCACGGGTCGATCGCCCGGAGGCCGTGCGGTCGCGACGCTGACCTGCCCGTACCCTTGGCCCATCATGCGCACGTACCAGGTCCGCACTTTCGGGTGCCAGATGAACGTCCACGACTCCGAGCGGCTCAGCGGACTGCTCGAACAGGCGGGCTACCGTCCTGCTCCGGACGACTCGACCCCGGACGTCGTGGTGTTCAACACCTGCGCGGTACGCGAGAACGCTGACAACCGTTTGTACGGCAACCTCGGGCAGCTCAAGCCGGTCAAGGATGCCACGCCGGGGATGCAGATCGCTGTCGGTGGATGTCTGGCGCAGAAGGACCGCGGCGAGATCACCCGGCGTGCCCCGTGGGTGGACGTCGTGTTCGGGACGCACAACATCGGCGCGCTGCCGGTGCTGCTGGAGCGCGCCCGCATCATCGACGAGGCCCAGATCGAGATCCTCGAGTCGCTGGAGACGTTTCCGTCGACCCTGCCGGCGCGACGCGAGTCCGCCTACGCGGCCTGGGTCGCCATCAGTGTGGGTTGCAACAACACCTGCACGTTCTGCATCGTGCCCGCGCTGCGGGGCAGGGAGAAGGACCGACGTCCCGGGGATATCCTCGCCGAGGTTGAAGCCCTTGTGGCAGAGGGCGTTATCGAAGTCACGTTGTTGGGGCAGAACGTCAATGCGTACGGTGTGGAGTTCGGCGACCGCCACGCGTTCGCCGACCTGCTGCGCTCCTGCGGTGATGTGGACGGCCTGGAGCGGGTGCGTTTCACCAGCCCGCACCCGAGGGACTTCACCGACGACGTCATCGAGGCGATGGCGCAGACCGCGAACGTCATGCCGGCACTGCACATGCCGTTACAATCCGGGTCCGACCGCGTGCTCGCCGCGATGCGACGCTCATACCGCTCCGAGCGCTACCTGGGCATCATTGAACGAGTGCGCACGGCGATGCCGGAGGCGGCCATCACGACTGACATCATCGTCGGCTTCCCCGGTGAGACGGAGTCGGACTTCCGAGCCACGTTGGACGTCGTACGAGCCGCGCGCTTCTCCTCGGCGTTCACGTTCCAGTACTCCCCGCGCCCGGGCACGCCGGCGGCGACCATGGAGGACCAGGTGCCACCCGAGGTGGTCCGTGAGCGGTACCAACGACTCTCCGAGCTCGTCGAGTCGATTGCGTGGCAGGAGAACAAGAAACAGGTCGGTCGGAGCCTCGAGCTGCTCGTGGCCCAGGGGGAGGGCCGCAAGGACGGGGCGACGCACCGACTGTCGG
>JBDTDW010000183.1:0-13854 GCA_039922855.1 Candidatus Nanopelagicales bacterium
CCAACGTTGCGTGGCTGGTCGTCGGGCTGGAGTCAGAAGACGGCGGGTAGGGCGCGAGTGGCGGTATAGACGGCTACTCCCAGCACCAGTCCGGTGAACGCGGCTGACAGAGTCCGGGTGTCGACCCGGGCGGCGAGGCGCGCGCCGCCGAACCCGGCGAGAGCCGAGACCGTGGTGAGCACGAGGACCGGCCCCCAGTCCGGTGCCACGCCGGCCCCGGTTCGTACCGCCAGTGCGACGATGCTGGTCAGTGTGATCACCACCAGCGAGGTCCCCGCGGCGTACTGCATGGGCATCGCCAGGGTCAGCACCAGGGCGGGCACCACCAGGAACCCACCGCCGACCCCAAGGAACCCGGTGAGCAACCCGACAGCGCTCGCCGTCCCGACCAGCAGCGCGGCCCGTGGCCAGTGGACCTGCAGTCGCGGCTCACGGGTGATGATGAAGGTGCTCGTCGCGTGCCCGCCCGCCGACGAGCTGTCCCGACGCCGCCCGCCGAGCTGGCGTACCAGCATGAGAAGCCCGACCAGCAGCATCAGCGCGGCGAACGCTGCCAGCAGCACCGGTTCCGGCACCGCTGCGGATGCTGCCGCCCCGATCACGGCCCCCACGATCGCCACGGCCCCGAATGCGAGGCCCCGGCCGAGCATCACGTTGCCGGCCCGGTAGGCGGTCATCGCGCCGATCAAAGAGGTGACCCCGACGACGACGAGAGAGCCGGTCGTGGCCTGCGCCGGGCTCTGGTCGAGCAGGTAGACCAGCACCGGCACAGCCAGGATGGACCCACCACCGCCGAGCGCGCCCAGGCTCAGCCCGATCAGCGCCCCGGCAATGACGGCCAGGGCCATCGTCATGCCTGCGGCCGGACGAGGGGTAGCCCAGCGCCCGCGGCGTTCTGGAAGTCGTCATCGACGGCGACAGGTGTCCGCCCGGCAGCGTCGAGAAGCGAGGCGGCGACCGCCGCGCGATATCCTGCGGCGCAGTGGACCCACACCTCGCCGGTCGGGATATCGGCCAGCTGGGCCGGCAGCTCGGGCAGCGGGATGTGGACCGAACCGGCGATAGCGCCCTCCGCGCGCTCGTCGGCGCGTCGCACGTCGAGTACGACGACCGCGCGGCTTCGGCGGACCTGTGCCAGGTCGGCAAAGGTGGCTACCGGGAAGCTGGACAAGTCGCGGTCAGTCCAGTCCGCGGGTGTGCCGGTCGCCTGGGCGGCCGGCCGGTCGATGCCGATGCGGACCAGTTCACGTTGAGCCTCAGCGACCTGCTCGGCACTCTCGCCCAGCAGGGTGAGGGGCCTGCCCCAGGGGATCAGCCACCCCAGGTAGGTGGCGAAGGAGCCGTCGATCCCGAAGTTCAGGGTGCCGGGCGCGTGGCCGGTGGCGAACGCCGTCCGCTCCCGCAGGTCGACCACCCACTCACCGGCTTCGATCCGGCGTCGCAGCTCGGTGATGTCCGCGCGGCCCGGTGGGGAGAGGTCGGGTTCGGTCGGGCCGGCCGCGTTGCGTGGTGACATGTGTACGTAGTACGCCGGCCAGGCTCCCAGCCCGCCCAGCAGCGCGTCGACGTAGGTCTGTTCGTCCTGGGTCAGCACGGGGTTCGTCCGCTTCTCCTGCCCGATCGTGGAGGACGTGGCCTCGGACTGGGAGGCGGAGCAGAACGACCCGAAGCCGTGCGTGGGGTAGACCCCGGTGTCATCGGGGAGCATGCCCGCCAGCCGGTGGGCCGAGGCGTGCTGATGGCGTACGAGCGTGTCGGTGTTCTCCTCGCCCATCAGGTCCGGGCGCCCGGTCGCGCCGTACAGCAACGATCCGCCGGTGAATACCGCGATCTGCCCTCCGGTCGCTGCATCGGTGAGCGCATACGAGAGGTGGGTGAAGGTGTGGCCCGGGGTCGCGACGGCGGTGATGCGCATCCGTGAGCCGATCTCGATCGTGTCCCCGTCCCGGACCGGGGTACGGGCGAAAGCGACCTGGTCCTCGGCGTTGATCAGGTACGTGGCGCCGGTGCGCTCGGACAGCGCCAGGCCGCCGGTCAGGTAGTCGTTGTGCAGGTGGGTCTCGGCGACGTGGGACGCGTGCACTCCGGTCTCCCGCAGGACGGCCAGGTACCGGTCGATGTCGCGCTGCGGGTCGACGACGAAGGCCACTTCACCGTCGTGGACGACGTAGCTGCGGTCGCCGAGGGTCGGGGTGTCGATCGCAAGGATCTCCAGTGGCATGAGCCCCAGCTCGCTGGGGCGCGATGCCGCGCCGACGGGCCGGCTCATTGCGGTGCCCACCCCCCGTATCCGGCGATGTCGTCGTAGGTGACTGCACGGCCGGACGTGGCGAGTGCCAGCGCCTCGATGTCGACCTCGGGCGCGGGTACGCGGTTGGTGGTTCGCATCGGCGGGAAACCCTTTCAGTGGCTGGCGGTTATATCGTGATCATAACACCCCCGGGGGTATTACACAGTGTACTCCGGAGACCGCTATGCAGGTGGGCGGGTCGGGCACGCCCGGGAATGGTCAGAGCAGCTCGTTGGTTCTGTATACCCGACGGGGTATATTGAGACATAGACGACGAGGGAGATGCCAGTGGCAACCGTGGAGCTGACGCAGGAAACGTTCGAGGGCACGGTGGACGAGGGCGGGATCGTCCTCGTCGACTTCTGGGCGTCCTGGTGCGGGCCGTGCCGGGCGTTCGGTCCGGTGTTCGAGGCGGCCGCCGCCGGGCACGAGGACATCATGTTCGGCAAGGTCGATACCGAGGCACAGCAAGCCCTGGCCGCTGCGGTCGGGATCACCTCGATACCGACCCTGATGGCATTTCGGGACGGTGTGCTGGTCTTCGCCCAACCTGGTGCACTCCCTGCGGCAGGACTGGAGCAGGTCATCGCCGGGATACGCGCGTTGGACATGAACGAGGTGCACCGCCACGTCGCGGCGCAGGAGGTCTCATGAGCACTTACCGCACCGAGATCTCCAGTTCCCGGCCGTTCGACCAGGTCGTGGCGGACGTACGAGCCGCGCTGAGCGATGAAGGCTTCGGCGTGCTGACCGAGATCGACGTGCGCGCCACCATGCGGGCCAAGCTCGACGTGGACATCGAACCCCAGGTGATCCTGGGAGCCTGCAACCCGATGTTGGCGCATCGGGGCTTGCTGGCTGAGCCGTCCTTGGGCGTCTTGTTGCCGTGCAACGTCGTGGTACGGCAGACCGGCCAGGCCACGACCGTCGCGGTCATCGATGCGATGTCGATGGTGGACCTAACCGCGAACCCCGCCCTGCAACCGGTCGCCGACGAGGCCGCTGCCCGACTGGGCCGTGCCTTGAGCGCCGTCAAGTCAGCAGATGCGTGATGGAGATTGATGCCGAGCAGCTCACCCCGGTGCTGAACCGGATGCCCCCTGTCCAGGGTCAGCCAGCCCGACCGACCGATGTGCTGCCCAGCTGGAGCTCGGTCCTCGCCGTGGTAGCTCACCCCGACGATGAGTCTTTCGGGCTGGGCGCGATCCTTGACAAGTTCGCAGCTGCCGGCTCGGCCGTGTCCGTACTGTGCCTGACTCAGGGTGAGGCGTCGACGCTCCATGGGGTGTCCGCGGACCTCGCCCCGTTGCGGGCCGCCGAGATGCGGGGGGCCGCGCGCACCCTCGGGGTCAGCTCCGTGGTCCTGCGCGACTACCCGGACGGACACCTGTCCACCATCTCGCCGCGCACCCTGCAGGCGGAGGTCGCCGAGGAGATCGAACAGCGTGGCGCGCGCGGCGTCATCGTCTTCGATCCCTCCGGCGTGAGTGGTCACCCCGATCATGGCGCTGCCAGTGCCGCGGGGCTCGCGGCAGCCGCGACGTTGGATCTGCCTGTGCTGGCATGGACCATCCCTCGGTCGGTGGCCCAGCAGCTGAACGAGGAGTTCGATGCCGGCTTCGTCGGTCATGGTCCGGCGGCGATCGACCTGACGATTTACGTGGACCGGGACCGGCAGCGCAGCGCGAGCCTTGTGCATGCCAGCCAAGCCATCCCCACCAGTGTGTTGTGGCGACGCCTGGAGCTCCTCGGAAACGCCGAGCACCTGCGCTGGCTGCGTCGCCCCGACACCCGAGCGCGAACAGACGGGCAGGGCGACACCGCCGCAGCCTCGGCACCGACGAATTGGGCGGGCATGCGCGTGGACTACCGGTCCGGAGACCGGTTCGACATCGCCATCCGAGACCATCTGGTCACCGTTGACCAGCCACTCGACCTTGGTGGGGACGACCTTGGACCCACGCCCACCGAGTTGTTCGTCGCCGGACTCGCCACCTGCGTGGCGTTCTACGCCCGCCGCTACCTACGTCGTCACAAGCTCGACGCCAACGGACTGGCTGTGGAGGCCAGTTATCGGCTGGGAAGCGCGCCGGCCCGCGTGTCGGACATCGACATCTGCGTCCACCTGCCGTTCGAACTTCCTCCCGCACGACGCGACGGACTGCTTGCCGTGGCTGGTCATTGCACGGTGCACAACTCGATCACCCACCCACCGCGCATCGACATCACTCTCGCGAACCAGGACTGCAGGTAACAGGTCCGTCGTGGCAACGTTCGCGTGGTGAGCACGGTGTCGGCGCGGGGCACACCCGGTCGTTCGGGACCTTTGGCCCTGGCGCAAGGATACCCTGCCGGGTATGGTCTCACATGACGGATCTACTTGATCGGAGGCGGTCATGGCCCGCGTAGTGATTCTCGGAGCCGGTATCTCCGGCCACACTGCTGCACTTCACCTGCGCCGGCTGCTCGGCGAGGAACACGAGGTCGTAGTGGTCTCGCCGAAGGCAGACTGGAACTGGATCCCGTCCAACATCTGGGTCGGCGTGGGGCGGATGACCACCAAGGACGTGACCTTCCCGCTGGCACCGACCTACCGCAAGAAGGGGATCGAGTTCCACCAGGCCAAGGCGGTCTCGATCTGGCCCGAGGGGGAAGGCGATCGCAACAGGGGGTTGGTTGATATCGAGTACACGGACGCCGGTCGTGAGGGTCGGACCGAACGCCTCGAGTACGACTTCCTCATCAACGCAACCGGGCCAAAGCTCAACTTCGCAGCGACGCCGGGTCTGGGCCCGGACGGCCACACGATGTCGGTGTGCACGGCCGAGCACGCCGCGTTGACATCGGCAGCGTTCGCCGAGGTCATCCGCAAGCTGGAGAGTGGACAGCGCCAGACGCTGGTGGTCGGTGTCGGGCACGGGACATGCACCTGTGAAGGCGCCGCATTCGAGTTCACGTTCAACGTCGAGCACGAGCTGCGGATTCGGGGGCTCCGCGACCTCGCCGAAGTCATCTATCTGACTAACGAGTACGAGCTCGGTGACTTCGGTGTCGGTGGGATGTCGTTCAAACAGAACGGGTATGTGACGAGCAGCCAGTTGTGGACCGAGTCGCTGTTTCGGGAACGAGGTGTGAAGGCGATCGCGCGCGCCCATGTGCAGCGGGTCGAGGAAGGCAAGATCTACTACGAGACGCTCGACGGCAGCGAGGGCAGCCTCTCGTTCGATTTCGCCATGCTCCTGCCTCCGTTCCGGGGGGTCGATCTGCAGGCATTTGATCACTCCGGCCTCGACATCACCAGCGAGATGTTCGCGCCCAACGGCTTCCTGAAGGTCGACGCCGACTATGCCGCCAAACCTTTCGACCAATGGCGGGCAGCGGACTGGCCGAGCACCTACGTCAGCCCGAAGTATGCCAACGTGTTCGGCGTCGGCATCGCGTTCGCGCCGCCGCACCCCATCTCCCAGCCGCGCAAGACTGCCACCGGCACCGTCATCTCCCCCGCGCCGCCGCGGACCGGGATGCCCTCGGGGCTGATGGGCCGGCAGGTGGCGCGCAGCATCGCGGACATGATCCACGGCAAGTCGGTGCTACCCACCCATACGGCGTCGATGGCGGCGATGGGGGCCGCCTGCGTCGCCTCTGCTGGTGCCGGGTTCCGCAAGGGCACGGCTGCCTCGATGACGATGTTCCCGGTCGTCCCCGACTACGAGCGCTATCCAGAGCATGGTCGAGATCTCACCGGGACGAGCGGGGAGATCGGGCTGGCCGGGCACTGGGTCAAGCAGATGCTCCACTACATGTTCATCTACAAGGCGAAGGGCCGCCCCGGCTGGTTCTTCATCCCGGAGTGAGGTGCGGCCATGAGCACAAGTCCTGTTGAGACCGGGGACGCCAAGCGCGCCGCGTCGGCCACAGCCGACGGTTCCGACGCACTCGACAGCTCGGTGGCCCCGATGCCCACGAGTGCCACCCTGCGGATGCGGCGGTCGGTTACCGCACAACTGGTCAGGTTCGGTGTCATCAACCTCAAGATGCTCCGGATCGCTCTGAAGTCCCATACCTAGCCTTCGGATCGATCGGCCGTAGACCATCTCATACCACCGACGCGACTTCTAGGCGCGAAGGTCTCGGTCTTGGAACAACAGGATGCCGATGGCGACGGCTGTCGCGACCAAGCCGAGTACCTGCCCCGGCTCGACCCGCGGATCGAAGCCACAGCGAAGTCCTGGATGCAGCTGCACCGGCCGTTTCTGAGGCGCGCATGAGCGGGGGCAGACTTGCCGGCTGAGTGCGCGCCTCAGTTCGGCATCTTCGCCTGCTGGGCCCCGTGCGACGGCGGTCGCATCATCGGCGAGTGAACTCAGCGGGAGTGGTTGAGCGCCGGTTGTCTGTGCTGTGGTCACGCACTCTTGTCAGGGTCGACCACAGACCAACGGGGACGGCACGGGCGGCCTTCATGAGCAGGGCCATCGGCAGCGGGAAGATGATCTCGTTCCGACGCTTTTCGAGGCCGTTCGCAATGCTGGTGGCAGCCTGATCGGGTTCAATGAGAAACGGCATCGAGAACGTGTTGTCGGCCGTCATCTCGGTGCGGACGAAGCCGGGGCAGACGGTGGTGACCCGGATCCCATGTTGTGCCAGGGACCCTCGCATCGCCTCGAGCAGGTTGATCTGCGCAGCCTTCGTAGCCCCGTACGCTTCCGACCCCGGGATGCCCCGATAGCCCGCGACGGAGGCTACGCCGACTATGTGGCCTGCCCCTTGGCCGACCATCGTCGGCACTACAGCGGCCAGCAGGTTGTTGAGGCCGAGGACGTTGACTTCGATGTGCCGGGCGAAGGCCTCCCGGTCCCACGCGGCGGCGTCGAACTGCTTCCAATAGCCGGCGCACCAGATAACGGTGTCCAGGCTACCGAGCGCCTCAGCGGCCTGGTGCGCAGCGAGGGCGACTCCCTCGGGATCGGTCGCATCGAGCACGATGGTGCTCATTTCGCCGCCAGATACCTTTTCTAGCTCCTCCATCCGTCGTGCGCTGATCGCGACGCTGGCACCGCGTTCGACGAGCTCACGTGCGAGTGCCGCTCCGATGCCGCTCGATGCGCCGACGACCCAGAAGTTCCTTCCCTCGATGGGCGGTCTCCGGTCGGCGCTCATGCGGGTGCCCCTGTCGAACGTTCGAGCCTGACCTGCGCGACGTCAAGATAGCCGGAGCGAAAGCCCGCCTCGCAGTATGCGAGATAGAATTCCCACTTACGACGGAACTCGGAGTCGAAGCCGTACGTACGGATCTGGGGCCAGCGAGCTATGAAGGTTTCGCGCCAACGTCTGAGCGTCTCGGCATAGTGCAGCCCGAAAGCGTGCACCTTGACTACCCGTAGATCAGTGCTGGCGGTCGTGGTGTTCTCGATGGCGGTGAGCGAGGGGATCAGACCCCCGGGAAAGATGTGCTTCTGGATCCAACCGAAGGAGTTGCGGGTTGCCAGCAGCCGATCATGGGACATCAGGATCGCCTGGACCGCCGCAATGCCACCCGGTGCGAGGCGTTGGTCGAGCGTGGCGAAGTACGTCGGCCAGTACTCCTCACCGACGGCCTCGATCATCTCGACGCTGACGATAGCGTCGAAGCTTCCGGTCGCCTCACGATAGTCCTGGAGCCGGATATCAACAGAGTCAGAGAGCCCTTCGGCCGCTACCCGATCCGCTGCCAGCGCGGCCTGCTCGGTAGAGAGAGTCAGCGTCGTGACGTGAGCGCCTCGCCGGGCCGCCTCGATCGCGAGAGTGCCCCAACCGGTCCCGATCTCCAGGACACGCGACCCGGCGCGGACCTCAGCGAGGTCCAAGATCGCCTTTACCTTGCGTAGCTGTGCCTCCTCCAGGCTCTGCTGTGCCCAAGGAGTTTCGTCAGTGAATAGGCCAGAGCTGTAACTCATGGTCTGGTCCAGGAAGGCGCTGAACAGATCATTGCTCAGGTCGTAGTGTGCTGAGATGTTAGTGCGCGAGCCCGTGATCGAGTTGGTCAGCTCCTTGGGGATGCGTCGGTCGGCGATGCCCCTCAGTCGCTGCAGGCTCGGCGGAACAGCGGTCGTGAGACGTTCGGCGAAAGGCAGGAGGAGCTCGGCGAGGTCGGTTCCACGCCCAGCGCGCCAGTCGCCTGCCATGTAGCCCTCGCCGATTCCGATCTTGGGGCTGTGCGCGAGTCGCTCGAATACCGCCGTAGGGCGCACCAGCTCCAGAACCGGTCGACCGGTTGGCCTGGTGCTCGTTCGCGCCCCCCGACGCTTGCCCAAGAGTTCCCCGTCCGGCATCAGCACATCGACGGGCACGCGGCGACAGACCGACTCGAGCACCGATCGAGCGACGATTGACCGGACGCATACCGGGCGCAGGATCGGCTGGCGCAAGCAGATCGGCTGGCTCAGGGTTGTGGTCATCGGACTGCCTCTCTCGAGTGGGGGGGACGTGGTAGCACAGGCAGACCGCGAAGCCAGAGGCCGATGCCGTGGAGTCGGATCAGAGCACTGACCCGTTGTGTCATCACAAGGTGTCGGCAGCTCGTGCCGACCAGAGCGCGTCGGGTTGCGGGAACGAGTCGACCCTGCGAGGTCGCCGTAAGAACGCGCTGGCCATCACGGTTGAGGCCGATCACGACGGCGACGGCGTCGGGGGTCAGACGCAGCCGGACATCGTAGGTGCCCGAGACATCGTTGAAAGGGGAGACATAGAACTCCTTGTCGATGCTGGCGCAGCCTGTGTCGTCGACTTCTACCAAGTAGGCGTGCCGCTCCCGGTAGGTGTTGTGAACCTCGAGGACGACACATCGAAGCGAGCGATCTGCGCGGAGGCACCAGAAGACCGAGAGCTGGTCGACCGTGTGGCCGAAGATCCTGGCGTTGGCCAGCATCAGGACCTGGTCGGTGCGCTGCAGAACGATGCCGCGATGGGCGAGGAACCGCTCGACATCGCCACGGAATCCTCCACCTAGCCGCCCCCCGTCCAGGTGATCGCGTCTGTCGAAGCGGGCGAGCAGCCTCAGGGGCCAACCGTACTCTGGAACAGAGTCCACATCGACGAGCCACTGGTAGTGCCGGTGCCTGAACGTCTTGTGGAACGGTGTGCGGCGGGTGTGGCTCACCGCGCCGATGGCCAGGGCCGGCAAGCTCGGCGGACTCAGAGTGGTCACCATGTCGCACCCAGCCTCTCGGCCGCTCGAACTCCTGATCGGCAACCATCCTCGTGGAAGCCCCAACCCAGGTGGGCCCCGGCGAAGGCTAGACGATCGCCTCCGGCGGTGCGTAGGCAGCTCGCGGCCGCAACCGCCTCCCGCGTAAAGATCGGATGTTCGTAGACCATCCTAGCCGTCACGGCAGAGGGGTCGACGTGCCCGGCGGCGTTGAGGGTCACAATATGGTCCTGGTCATCGTCAATGCCCTGGAGCCTGTTCATCCAGTAGCTGACCACGACGTTGTTGCTGGTCTCGTGGCACGACGCCATCCGGTAGTTCCACGAGGAGCGAGCCGCGCGCGCTGAGGGTAGCAAAGACGAATCCGAGTGCAACCATGTGTGATTCACCGAGTAGCGAATCGCAGAGAGGGCGGTCTTCTCCTCCGCCGTGGCGTCGGCGAGCAGATCCAGAGCCTGGTTGGCGTGGGTGGCGACGATAGCGCGGTCGAATGTCTCGACGCCCGCCGCCGTCCGTACGTCCACCCCGTCATCGTGGCGGAGGACGCTCGTGACGGGAGAGGAGGTCCGCACGTCCCTCAGCTGCCCAACGAGTCGATCGACGTAGGTCGCGGCACCACCCGTCACGGTTCGCCACGTGGGGGAGCCACTCACACTCAGCATCCCGTGATGATCAAGGAAGCGGAAAAGGTGGCGTGCTGGGTAGGCGCCGGCGTCACTGTCGCCGGCGGACCAGACACAGGCGACGAGCGGGATCGCGAAGTGTCGGATGAAGTAGCTGGAGTAGCCGCCGGCGCGCAAGAACTCGTGCCATGTGGGGTCTGCGCCCGCGGGTGCCTCATCTGTCGCTGACGATGTGTTGCCCATGGGCACCGCGGCACGCGGATCGTCGCTGACGTCCAGATCCGCGGCGTTGAGCAGTTTGTGTGCGTCCCGATGAAACCGGCGCACTTCGCCAAGCATGCGGATGAACCGTGGATCGCCGGCGCGCCGGGGTTGAGCCATGATCCCACGCAGCCCTCGTCCGCCGGCATACGACAAGCCGCACTGCTGACAGGTGATGCTCATGCTCATCTCAGTCGGCTGGGTCTTCACCTCCAGCTCGGCAAACAGACGCAGCAACGTGGGGTACGTGCGTTCGTTGTGAACGATGAATCCACTGTCGATCCGCAACGCCGCTCCATCGGAGCCGCGGACGTCATGGGTATGAACGTGGCCTCCCAGGCGGTCGTCGGACTCGAAGACACTGACCTCGTGCGTACGCTTCAGCACATGTGCCGCCGTGAGCCCGGCGACTCCGGCGCCTATGACGGCAGCGGTGGGTCGACTAGGACGGTTCACTCGGTCTCCTTGGTTGCTCAGGCTTCTCAGCTCTGACGTGACTGCGAATGTGAAGGTCTGACGCAGCTTCTTCGGAGCCGCGGCGGTCCATGGATTGTATAAGGTGTGTCGAGAGTATAGGATGGCCGTCTAGTGTTTGTCAAAGGTATGGAGAAGCCATGATCATCGCTCGCAGCGTGACGGTCGATCGCCCCCTCGACGTCGTCTCGGCTTACCTCAGCGACTTCACGACGACCACGGAGTGGGACCCGGGCACCGTTCTGACGACCCGGGAGTCCGGTGACGGGGGGATCGGCACGCGTTATCGAAATAGATCCCGATTCCTGGGCCGGGAGACGTCGCTGCTCTACGTCGTCACCGAATTTGTCCCGGGAGAGCGGATAGTGCTCCGCGGTGAGAACACGACTGTGGTGGCACAGGACACCTTGACGTTCTCGCAGACACCGAGCGGTGGCTCGACCGTGAGCTACCGAGCCGAGTTCACTTTCCACGGCTTGGTACGGCTGATCGCCCCCCTCCTTGCGCCGGCGTTCAAGCGCCTGGGCGATCAAGCCGAGTCCGGGCTGCGCACCCGGCTCGAGCAGCTGTGAAGCCCGTCGAGCCGGATCAGTAGGGCGGACGGCGCGTGTATACGATCAAGACAGCGTCCGAGCTGACCGACGTGGCCGTGGCCACGTTGCGCGCCTGGGAGCGTCGCTACGGCATCGTGTCACCACATCGGACCGAGTCTGGATATCGGCTCTACGATGACATGGCGCTCCGGACCATCGCCTTGATGAACTCTCTCGTGCAACAAGGTTGGTCGCCGCGCCAGGCTGCCGAGGAGACGCGGCGCCGAATGGAGGCTTCGACTGGAGTGCCTTCGCGGCCCTCCTCAGAACGCCCTCCGACCATCACGAGCTCACCATCGGCAATGAACCATCTCGACTCCTCCGACTCTGACGACTCTGAGTTCATCGATGCGGTTGCCAGGCTCGACACGGACCGGGTGTCGCAGATGTTGGACGATCACTTCAGTCGAGGCTCGTTCGAGGTCGTCGTGGACGACTGGTTGATGCCTACCCTTGATCGGGTGGGTCAAGCCTGGGCCGCAGGGCAGCTGAGCGTGGCTGCTGAGCACGCGGTCTCCTACGCCGTCGGCCGTCGCCTGGCCGCGGCGTACGAGGCTGCCGCCCACCGGGAGGACGGACCACGCGTGCTCGTGGGGCTGCCGCCGGACGTGCGGCACGAGCTCGGGCTGTTGGCCTTCGCCGTAGCCGCACGACGCGCCGGCCTGTCGACGGCGTATGTGGGGGCAGACCTTCCGGCCCCCGACTGGGCCGATGCGATCAGAGCCCACAGAGCTGTGTGCGTCGTTCTGTCGGTGCCACGACGAGAAGATCTCGCGAATCTGCGGAAAGTCGTCAGCGTCGTACGGGCTGCGCACCCTCACCTGACGGTGGCGGTCGGCGGTCGCTATCAGGAGAAGGCACCCAGGATCTGTCGACGGTTGGGGCATCGAATCGGACCGGCTGCGCAAGACCTCGCACATCAGCTGAGCCTTGACGATGGGCCAGCACCGGGGCAGACCACGTCGGCTCTCTGACACCATGCGAGGCAGCGCACGAACCGCGTCCGGCGGTCAGGTCTTGAAGCTCCCTCGAACGGCGCTGGTTCCTGAGTGTTCTGGGCTTCCGTTGAACGGCTGCAGGGAGACGTCGACCACTGGGTACTTGCTCAGGTCCAGGCCGGCAGGGACCTGGAAGACACCGCTCGCCGATGCGTCGAGCACACCCAGGGAGAGAAGCCGTTGTGGATTGGCGTTCATCAGCCACACCTCATAGAAACCATCGGGCACTTCCGGAAGCCCGACGATGCGGACCGTCAGACTGCGTCGGTCGGTTCCGAGGCTGAGCACCGCTGTGCCGTGAGCGGTAGGTGTGTCAAGAGGTTTCAGGGTGGTCTGGACGAGGTTGGGTGTGGACGTCGGTGAGGCAGTCGGGGGAGTCGAGCTCTGGGTCAGTGCCAGCGTTGCCCCGGTCCCGACCAGGACCCCGACGATTGCTGCGGCAACCGCCAGCAGCACCGGTCTGGGCCACAGCCCGCGGATCGGCTCGGTCGGTAGTGTCCTCCCGCTAGTCCGGGATAGTGGGACCCCATTCAGTGCCTCTCCAGACTGGGCGTCGGTCGGCAACTCGAGCTCAGCAACGACGTGGTCCCACACCCTGGCGTGGGGACGTACCGGCATGTCGTCCGGAGTGAGAGCCCGTCCGATGTCAACGACTACGGTGATCTTGTGGACCTCTGACCGACACGTGGGACATGACAGCAGGTGTCGGCCCGTGTCTGCTGTCACCGTCGATGCGCGCTCACCGAGTCCAAGAAGAGCCAGCGTTTCGTCGTCATAGTGCTCCACGGTCCACCTCCAGCCGCGAACGAAGGTTTGCCAGGGATCGGCGGATGTGGCTCTTGACGGTCCCGAGGGGCAGCCCCACACGCTCGGCCACCTGCGTGTGGGTGAGGTCCTGGAAGAACGCCAGTTCGAGGATCTCGCGCTGGGGCTGCCCGAGTCGGGAGAGCTCGTCGGCCAGCAGCACCCTGTCAGCCACGATCGACACGGTGTCGGAGGGTTCCGCGATCCGGGTCGTCGGGTCGTAGGCAGCAGCGGTGGTGAGACGTTCGCGTTCACGCCGAGCCCACCGGTCCGCGATCTTGTTCCGCGCGATCCCGATCAGCCATCCAGGCAGGCTTCCACGTTGCGCGTCATAGCCCGCTCTGCTGCGCCAAGCGGCGACGAACACCTCTTGTGTGACGTCCTCAGCATCAGAACTGTCTCCCAGCGCACGCAGCGCCACGGTGAACACGAGTGCCGACCATCGCTCGTATGCCTCGGCCAGGGAGTGAGAATCGCCCGCGCACAGGCGACGGCCACCTGCGTGTCGCTCAGGGGGGGCACGCGGCTGACAATACTGCGTTGTTCGCGCGAGCAGCTGTACTGGCCCGCGTGGCCCCTGCCTGCCTTCTCCAGCCGCATTGCACCGCGGGCGCTCGTGCCCCGAGCC
>JBDTDW010000184.1:0-3222 GCA_039922855.1 Candidatus Nanopelagicales bacterium
CAGCGACCAGCAGCAGGTGCCGTCCTGCCGTTGCTGTGGGCGTGGGGCTGGGTCGGGCGTGCGCCATGTTGGCCTGCCCTCCTCGCCGATGCTCTTTCCGCGGCTGGCTCTTCGCTGCGCCGATTCACCTTCACCAGTGGGAAGTCCCGCGCCTGCTGGTCAGCAAGGTCACTGGTGATGCGCCGGCACGCAGCCTCGCGATGTTACCTGGCGGAAGCGGCCGGGCTGGCCAAGGCGTGGGTGGGTCGGGGTGAGCCCTCTACGTGGTCGGCCAGAGCTGGCCGACCCGTCGGGGTCAGGCGCCGTCGGGCTCCGGCTGGTACCGCTCCCCGACAGGTACCTCGACAGCGAGGGTGTTGCCCGGCCCGGGGAGCGGGCACGTCCACTGGGGGGAGTAGGCGCAGGACGGCTGGTAGCTGAAGTTGAGGTCGACCACCATGGCGTCGGAGGTGGCGCCAAGATCGGCGCCCTTGATGCTGTCCCAGAGGTAACGGCCGCCCTGGTAGGACGTCGTTGCGCGGTCGCGTACCGGTAAGAAGATGCCGCCGCCATACGCCTGCAGCCACCACACGTCCAACGTGCCGAGCCCGGGCAGGTTCACGCGTCCGATCCGCAGCAGGTCGACGGCCGGGTCGTCCCCGGCCTCGACAGTACGAATCACGGGTTCGAGGGGCTCCACCGTCACGACGAAGCGGTAGGCGGGGTCGTAGGCCGCGACGTCCGCTCCGCCATAACCATCGCGTTCGCTCGTCGGGAATGGCGACGCGCGATGCCGGCTCAACAGGTCGTCGCGCCCGTGGCGCCACAGCAGGTGGGCAGTCGGTGGGTCCGGCTCGGCGCGGACGGTGGCGTACAGGGTGCTGATTCTGCGACGCCAGTCCGCGACATCGAGTTGGTCCACCCCCGCAGTCTTACCCAACACGCCCAAGGTGGGGCAGACGTGTTCGGTCTGCCCCACCTTGGGTGTTGGGTCTACTTCGCCGCGAAGTACAGGAAGAGGTTCGTCGGGATCGTTGCTGTCACGTTCTTGTTGTGGTGTCGCTGCAGCCACTCGATGTAGGAGTAGCTCCCGACCTGGTGGATCCGCTTGTACGTCGCCGGGCTTGTGACACCGACGACGTAGACGTCCCACCACTCGGCCTTGTGGTGGTTCTTGTCGGTGATGAAGTGGTCGTGCCCGGGGGTCTGGAAGTTCTTCAGAGCCGGCAGAAGGGCCGCAGGGGTGGTCTTGAAGATCGGGGCGAGGGCGCCGGCCAGCCGAGTCAGGTCGAGCGTCGCGGGGTGGTCGATGCAGACGAGCTTGGACGGGCAGTCCATCTGCATGGCAGGCACGTTGAAGCCCAGTGGCACGGTGATGATGAGTGGGTCGTGCTGAGCAGAGGGTGCGTAGTGCCAGATCTGGCCGACCTCGCACTGGGTGGTCGACGCCGCCGGAACACTTGCGTCGCACCAGTATCCGTGAGTGTACGTGAACTGGGACCGGCCGAAGCTGAAGCTACCGTTGGTGATGCCGAAGCCGTTCTGGCCCCTGTTCGGCATAGCGGCCATGGCGCTCGCGCTCATGGCTGCGGTGGTGGCTGCCGGAGTGTCGGTCGATGCCGTCGTACGGGTGGCTGCCTGAGCGGCCCCGAGCCCGCCGGCGATCACGACCGCTGTGGTGACGGGCAGCGCCCACCGAACCCAACGCTTGGCCCTGATGGATCGTGCAGAGGACATAGCCCTCTCCGTTCTGCTGGGTGGAGTTCCGCAGCGGTGTGCCGTCGCGGGGCGCGAGGCCGATGACCTACCGGCCGCACAGCGGAGGTTCGGAGCCGGTGGGGTGGCGGTTTGGTCCTACTGTGCTTGCGTGTGGCGCGGAAAGAAGCTGCGAAGGCTAACTAATTGCCGCAGTGACCAGCTCGGAACGGTGCACTGGTACGACCTGTTCACGGCCAGGCTCAGGGCGCCCCGATGGCGGGCTCACGCGGCGCGGTACCGCAGATCGCGCGATTGTGCCGCTCAGTGGGCGACGCTGCCCGGGAGGCTGCGACGGTCAGGGAACGGGGGTGAGCACGGGAGAGTGGTCCGCCATGGCTGTCGCGACGGCGGTGTCGACGGGCGGCGCGCTGCGTTGCCGGCGGTCCTGTGACCTCATGCGGCTTGCACCGAGGGCACAGCAGGCGAACAAGATGATGAGGGGGGCGCTGTTGGGATCGGTCGCCTGCCCGGAAAAGATCTCGCCGAAGGCCTGGCCTACCAGGCCCGCGAGGACGGCAACTGCGATCCCGGCGGCAGCGGCGGCATTGCGAAGCGGGCCCCGAATCAGTGCGGCAAGCCCGATCGTGACGCACAGCAGCGCGAAGGCGATGATGCCAGTCATCCCGGCAGCGCCCACCCACGCGGAGAGCCGAGAGTCGAGGGTGGACAGCCATCCGGGGGTCATGGCGGCCATCATGTCGATCTGCCCGGTGACCGAGCTGACGGCGTCCTTGCCGGGCACCAGGGTCAGGACCGCGAATCCCAGCCACATCAGCGCCCATGCCGGGACCAGCCAGTACGGCAGCGGGACGTCGGAGCGCCACCCGCTCGGGCTGCGTCGTGGCCAGGCGGCGACCGCTAGCACCGCGTAGAGCACGACGGCACCCGGGGCGCCGGTCAGGAGATCGACGTGACCGGCGAACAGTCCGCCCAGACCCTCCCCGATGAGCCACACCCCCGCCGACCACGGGATCGACAGGGCCAGGCCCAGCCGTACCGTGCGCGGGACCAGGATCGCCACTGCGATGACCAGCTGGACCAGAGCGAACACGACGCCGGCCAGCACCGGCTGGGCCGAGGTGAGCGACACCGCCCACGAGACCGGGACCGCGACGAACCCCGGCTGCCCGTCGCCGTTGGGGGCCAGCACCTGCGTCGCGAATTCGCGCGTGAACATGAACGGCTGGAACTGCAGTCCGGCGTCCAGCAGCCACAACAGTCCGAGGACGATCTGGGCGAAGCGCCTGTCAAGTCTCATCGTGACCTCCGGCCCGACGTGCACGTACCGGCTGTTCGACACCGGCTCCGCTCCCGGATTGGTCCTACCAACACATAAGCCCCGCCGGGTCCGGCTGCGTCGCACCTGCCAGATCCCCGGGTCGGACGGCCGGTCGAGGGGTCGCGGGCTCCGCCACGCGGAACACCCGCACCGGACACGATCAGTTCGATCCGGGTGCTGGTGACCGGAGCCGGCTGCAACCCTAC
>JBDTDW010000185.1:0-2627 GCA_039922855.1 Candidatus Nanopelagicales bacterium
AGGGCGTAGATGGTGACGACGAAGAGGATGGCGTACAACAGGAATCGAGTCATCGCCCGGCTCCCCTCCTCGCGCGTCGTACGAAGGCCCGCGGCCCTCGTCCCTAGCGTAGGCGTGCTGCGCGGCCAGAGCACAGTGCAGGCCGTGCTGACCAGTAACGACAGCAACTGGCCGGCGATCCCTTGCGGGACCTGCGGCCGGTTCCCCTCTCGCCGGGCGCGACTGTGGTCCCGACGACGGGTCGATGGCCGGTGCGCCGTACCGTGGACCGATGAGTACGTCGCACCCGGAGCCCGAGCCGGCGCCACCGCCCGACGACGCTGACGTTGCGCAGGCACAGCCTGTCGCTTCGTCCGCCCAGGCCCATGCCTTCTTGCTGTACAACATCGCGCGACTGGGCATCCTGGTCGTCGCGTTCGGGGTTTTCTACGTGGTGGGCTTTCGCGGGATAGCTCTGCTGATCGTGGCGTTCCTGGTCAGTGGTGCGGTCTCCTACCTCGCGCTCTACCGGCTGCGCGGGGACGCGGTGAGCGGTGTGGTCTCGGCGTACTGGCGCATCAACGACCGCATCGATGCCCGCTCCCGACGCGAGGACGACGACGACTGACCGGGTGCCAGGTCAGCGGCGGTACGCGCACAGCAGCAGGCCGGCGCTGAGGGTCAGGCTGTACGCGAGCAGCAGCCGGCCGGTACCGGCCAGGACCGGGACCAGCGCGCGGCCGGTGGCACCGGATCGGACCGTACGGACCAGCGGGATCAGCAGCGGCGCCGACGCCAGGGCCAGCAGCGCGCCGGCGGGCCACGCGTCGCCGCCGGTTAGCCCCAGCAGGCCGACGACCAGCGCTGTGAGGTAGCCGCCCAGCAGGCAGAGCTGGTACCACCAGCGGGTCCGCGCGTCGCCCAGCCGCACGGCCATGGTGCGCTTGCCGTGGGCTGTGTCCCCGGGGATGTCGCGCAGGTTGTTGGCCACCAGGATCGCTACCGTCAGTAGCCCGACCCCGATCGACAGCGTGACTGCGAGAGCGCTGAGGGCCCCGGTCTGGACGTACGTCGTGCCAACCACTGCGACGACACCGAAGAACACGAACACGAACAGCTCACCGAGGCCTGCGTACCCGTACGGCCGGGGGCCCCCGGTGTATGTCCACGCTGCTACGACGGCGCCGGCCCCCACCGCGAGCAGCCACCATGCCTGGGTCAGCGCCACCAGGGCGAGCCCGGCCAGCGCGGCGACCGCGAACGCGGCGAGAGCGGCGGCGCGCACCGCACGGGGAGCAGCCAGGCGCTGGCCGACCAGGCGCACCGGGCCGACCCGGACCTCGTCGGTCCCGCGGATGCCGTCGCTGTAGTCGTTGGCGTAGTTGACCCCGACCTGCAGTGCCAGCGAGACCACCAGCGCAAGGACGGCCCGCCCGGCGATCGCGTGCTGCTCGTAGGCGGCGACCGCGGTACCGACCAGTACCGGGGCGAGCGCCGCCGGAAGGGTGCGCGGGCGGGCGCCCTGCACCCACTCCTTCGCAGTCGCCACGCGCGCATCCTGCCGGACGCCGGACCCGGGTCCCGACCCGGTGGTGTCGACCCGTCGATCGGGCCGGTCAGGTCGCGGGTGCGCCGTCGCTCCCATCGGCGGGGGTCAACGTCGCGGCGTGCGCCAGCAGAGCGGTGCGGTCCGGCTTGCCCGTGGCCAGCAGCGGGATGCCCCGCGACGCCGACGTCCGCACGAACCGGCGGGGGACCGCTGCGCGTCCCAGGGCCTCGTGCACCGCCGCTACCAGCGCGGAGTTCGCAGGCCCGTTCGGCTCGTCGGCGGCGACGACGTACGCGACGAGGCGCACCCCCCACTCGAGGTCGGGCAGGGCCACGACGCAGGCGTCGCGGACGCCGGGCACCTGCCGCAGCACCTCGTCGACGGCGGGCAGTGCGACGTTCGTGCCACCCACCACGACCAGCTCGTCGACCCGCCCGACGAGCGTGACCCGACCGTCCTGGTTCACGGTCCCGAGGTCACCGGTCATGACCCCTCCGGCCGTGAACGCCGGGTCGGTGCGTAGCCGGTAGCCGCCCGCGACCTGCGCCCCGGTCACGGTGATCCGGCCCAGGGACCGCCCGTCGGGTGCGTCGGTGCGGAACGACACCCCGGGCAGGGGGATGCCGTCGTACGCGCAGCCGGCGCAGGTCTCGCTCATCCCGTACGACGTGTGCACACGGATCCCCTGTGTTCGCAATGGTTCCAGCAAGGTGGCCGGGGTCGCGGCGGCCCCGGAGATCACGGCGTCCAGGGCGCGAAGCGCCGCCAGCCCCACCTCACCGGCTTCCACGATGCGGTGCAGCTGCGTGGGGACCAGCGAGCAGAACAAGGGCTCTGACCCCACTGCCACCCGCGCGGCCGCGACGGTCTCGGCGAACACGACAGGATCGAATGAGGTGGCACCTCCTACGGAGGGGTCGACGTGCAGCGTGGTGCGCCCGATCACCGACCGCGCCACGACCATCAGGCCGCCGACCGCGTGCACGGGCATCGCAACCACCCAGTGCGCCGGACCACCGAAGCCAGCCTGGAACCCAGTGACCGCGGCGCGCATGGCCGCGTCGGTGATCAGGACCCCCTTGGGGTCACCGGTGGACCC
>JBDTDW010000186.1:0-8148 GCA_039922855.1 Candidatus Nanopelagicales bacterium
TTCGTGCTGCCCTCCGGTTTCGCGCTGCGCTCGTTCCTGCCGGGCCTCGACGACGAGGAGTGGCTTGGCGTCAACGCCCGGGCCTTCAGCGACCTGCCCGACCAGGGCGGTTGGACCATGTCGGACCTGCACCAGCGCATGGCCGCACCGTGGTTCGACCCGGCGGGCTTCCTGCTCGCCACCACCGCGTCGGACCCACCATCACAGGGCGAACGCATCGCCGGGTTCCACTGGACCAAGATCCACGACCGGATACGCAGCACGGCGTCCGGGGCTCACGAGCACGACCGCCTCGGTGAGGTCTACGTCGTGGGTATCGACCCGTCCGCCCAGGGGCGAGGTCTGGGCCGGGCCCTGACCCTGGCCGGGCTGCACCACCTGTTGGCCACCGGGCTGCAGACGGTGATGCTGTACGTGGACGACGCGAACGTCGCCGCCGTCGGGCTGTACCGCGCGCTGGGCTTCGCGACCTGGCAGACCGACGTGGAGTACCGAAGGGGCTGATCGGCGTCCGCGCTGACCAGAGGTCACGGGTCTGGCATCGTTCCTGTCATGACAGTCCACGAGCAAGGCATCGAGGGCACGTTCACTGCCCCTGTGACCACCCCCGTCCCGATCGAGACGGACCCCGAGGGGTACGACGAGCCGCTCCCCGCTGACCGCTTCCTGGACCGTGAGCTGTCGTGGCTGGCCTTCAACCAGCGGGTGCTCGAGCTGACGGAGGACCCGGACCTGCCGCTGCTGGAGCGGGCCAGGTTCCTTGCCATCTTCGCGAGCAACCTGGACGAGTTCTTCATGGTGCGCGTGGCCGGCCTCAAGCGCCGGATAGCGACCGGCATCGCGGTGCGCGCGGCCAGCGGCCTCATGCCCCGCGAGGTGCTCGAGGGCATCTGGAGTCGTGGCCACGAGCTCATGGCGCGCCATGCCGACGTGTTCCACCAGCAGGTGCGACCCGCCCTGGCGGAGCAGGGCATCGAGCTGCTGCGGTGGGAGTCCTGCTCGCAGGAGGAGCGGGTCCGGCTCTCCTTGCTCTTCCGCGACAAGGTCTTCCCGGTGCTGACCCCGCTCGCCGTGGACCCGGCGCACCCGTTCCCGTACATCTCCGGACTGTCGTTGAACCTTGCGGTCGTGGTGCGCAACCCGATGACCGGCACCGAGCTGTTCGCGCGCGTCAAGGTCCCGCCCATCCTGCAGCGCTTCGTCGACGTCGGGGAGCAGCGGTTCGTCCCCCTGGAGGACGTGATCGCGGCGCACCTCGAAGAGCTGTTCCCGGGCATGGAGGTGCTCCAGCACCACACGTTCCGGGTCACCCGCAACGAGGACCTCGAGGTCGAGGAGGATGACGCGGAGAACCTGCTGCAGGCGCTGGAGCGTGAGCTCATGCGCCGCCGGTTCGGCCCGCCGGTGCGCCTGGAGGTGGAGCAGTCGATCGACCCGCACGTGCTGGAGCTGCTGGTCCGCGAGCTCGGTGTCCAGGAGGCAGAGGTGTTCGGACTGCCCGGACCCTTGGACCTCACCGCGTTGTGGTCGTTCGTGGGCCTGGCCCGGGACGACCTGAAAGCCCCGGCGTTCCTGCCGCGCACGAACCGTGACCTCGCCGACGTCGAGACGGCGTCGCCGCCGGACGTGCTGGAGGCGATGCGCGACCACGACGTGCTGCTGCACCACCCGTACGACTCGTTCTCCACCAGCGTGCAACGCTTCCTGGACCAGGCCGCCGCCGACCCGAAGGTGTTGGCGATAAAGCAGACCTTGTACCGCACCAGCGGTGACTCGCCTATCGTCGATGCACTCATCGCCGCCGCGGACGCCGGCAAGCAGGTCCTGGCCATCGTCGAGATCAAGGCGCGTTTCGACGAACAGGCCAACATCGACTGGGCTCGGATGCTGGAGCAGGCCGGTTGCCACGTCGTGTACGGGCTGGTCGGGCTCAAGACGCACTGCAAGCTGTCCATGGTCGTACGCGACGACCCGGACAAGCTGCGCCGCTACGTGCACATCGGGACCGGGAACTACCACCCCAAGACCGCACGCCTGTATGAGGACTACGGCCTGCTCACCACCGACGCGGAGGTCGGCGACGACGTAGCGCGGTTGTTCAACGTCATGTCCGGGTACTCGATGGAGACCGAGTTCGCTCGGCTGCTGGTGGCACCGCACTCCATCCGGTCGGGCCTGATCACCAGGATCGAGGCCGAGGTCGAGAACCACCGCGCCGGCCGGTCCGCCCGGATCAGGTTCAAGTGCAACTCCCTCGTCGACGAGGCCACCATCGACGCGCTGTACCGAGCATCCCAGGCCGGGGTCCCGGTGGACCTGTGGGTGCGGGGCATCTGCGCGCTGCGCCCTGGGGTCCCGGGGCTCTCGGAGAACATCCGGGTGCGCTGCATCCTCGGACGGTTCCTCGAGCACTCCCGCGCCTACGAGTTCGACCGCGACGGCGACCCCGAGATATGGATCGGCTCCGCCGACCTCATGCACCGCAACCTCGATCGCCGTGTCGAGGTCCTGGTCCGGGTGCGATCGGCCCACGCACGGGTGATCGCGTCGTCGATCGACCTGGCGTTCGACCCAGGTACGTCGACCTGGCACCTGCTCGCGGACGGCACGTGGGAGCGCCACGACCGCGACGCCGACGGCACGGCGCTGCAGGACCTGCAGGAGAGCTTCGTGGCCGCCAGCCGGGCGCCCGCGACGTGACCCGCGATCCGCACGATCTGATCCGGGCAGCCGGTGTGGTTCTGCGTGACGATGCCGGACACGTGGCGGTGGTCCACCGTGCCCGCCGGCAGGACTGGTCGCTGCCCAAGGGCAAGCTCGAGCACGGTGAGTCCCACCTGCTGGCCGCCGTGCGGGAGTGCCAGGAGGAGACGGGGTCCCTGCCGGTCCTTGGTCCGCCGCTGGCCGCGCGCTCGTACGAGGTCGACGGCGTCCCCAAGACGGTGCGCAGCTGGTCGGCCCGGGCGGTGTCCGGCGCGTTCGTGGTGAACGACGAGGTCGACGAGCTGCGCTGGATCGACCCGGAGGACGCGGACGCGGTCCTGAGCTACCCCGAGGACGCCGCCCTGGTGCGGCAGGCCGTCGCCCTGCCCGACACCGCGCCGCTGCTGGTGGTCCGGCACGCGGAGGCCGTCAAGCGCGCGGCGTGGGCCGCGACCGGTGCCGCGGGCTCCGGCAGTGACATGGCCCGTCCGCTCGCACCCGCCGGACTGGTGCAGTCCGACGTCGTGGCTGAGGTGCTCGCGGCGTACGGGGTCCGCCGGGTCCTGAGCTCGCCTTCGCGGCGGTGCCGGCAGACCGTGGGGCCCTACGCCGCCCTCTGCGGGGTCGCCGTGGAACAGGTCTACGAGCTGTCGGAGGAGGGCTGGGTCCACGACGCGGAGGCGACGGCGACGTTCGTGCGCGGTCTGCTCCCCCAGGTGTCCGTGCCCACCGCGATCTGCAGTCATCGCCCGGTGCTCCCGCTCGTGCTCGGGACGATTCTTGGCGAGGTGGACCTTGACGAGTCCGCTGCGCACGAATGGGCCGCCGAGCTCGACCCGCGCCTGCCCCCGGCCGCGGCCATCGTCCTTCACCTGACCAAGACGGGCGCCCTCGTCGCCGTGGAGCGTCACGAGAGCAAGTAGCCGCGGTCCTGGCCGGTCAGAGGAACCTGAGTCGCTCAGGCCGCGCGGGTGGGGAAACCGCCGGCCTTGCTCACCAGGGCGGGCGTGGGCCGCCCGAGCACCTCACCGAACCAGTCGCTGGCGGCGATGAGCAGGTCGAGGTCGATACCGGTGCGGATCCCGGAGCGCTCCAGCAGATAGACCAGGTCCTCGGTGGCGATGTTGCCGGTCGCCCTGGGCGCGAACGGGCACCCCCCGACCCCACCCAGGCTGGAGTCCAGCACCCGTACGCCGCCCTCGTACGCCGCGATCGCGTTCGCGTACCCGGTGTTCCGGGTGTTGTGGAAGTGCGCCCGCAGCCGCGTGCCCCCGGTGACCGCTCGGATCCGGTCGACGCGGTCCGTGACGTCGGCCGGTACGCCCACCCCGATCGTGTCCCCGATGGCGATCTCGTCCACCCCGGTGGCCGCCAGCCGCCCGGCAAGCTCGGCGACGTGACCGGCCGGCACCTCGCCCTCGAACGGGCACCCGAACGCGACACTGATCGTGACCGTCGTGGCCAGGCCGGCGGCCCGGGCCTGCGGCACGACTCTTTCGACCGTTCGCATCGCTTCCTCGGTGGGCATGCCCTGGTTGCGGTCGCTGAAGCTGTCGCTGGCTCCGACGACGAGGTTGACCTCGTCCAGGCGGGTCTTGCTCGCCCGCTCGAAACCACGTGAGTTCAGCACCAGCCCGATCAGCTGCGCGTCGTCGCGATCTGGTTGCGCTGCAAGGGCTTCCAACACTGCCTCAGCATCCGCCATGCGGGGCACCCGCGCGGGATTGACGAAGCTGGCCACTTCCTGGCGGGTGAGCCCAGCCGCCACGGTGCGCCCGATCAGAGCAACCTTCTGCGCTGTGGACAAGATCGCCGGATCGTTCTGCAGCCCGTCCCGCGCGGACACCTCCACGATCTGCACATCGACCCCGGTCATGCCCATCTCCTTCCACCTCCTTCCGCGCGCTATTCCCTGGCATCCTGCCACCTACCAAGAACGTCGAGTACCTGCGCGAAATGTCGCATTCTTGCCTGGGGGCGACATCTCGAGCAGGTACGCGAGGACGCCGGGCCTAGGGTGGAGGGATCGACGACGGATTCGGGAGCGGACACCGGTGATCACCCACGTAGCGAGCTTCACCCTCACCGACCCGGGCGACCGTGACGAGGCCGTACGCCGGCTGCAGGCCCTGGCCCCGCAGATCGAGCAGATCCTGTCCCTGCAGTCCGGCGTCGATGCCGTGGGCGACACCGGGGCCGCCGACCTCGTCCTGATCACTACGCACTCCGACGTCGCGGGACTCAAGGCGTACCAGCAGCATCCGGTGCACCAGGAGCTGCTCAGCTGGCTCGGGCCGCGGCTCGCCGAGCGCACCGTCGTCGACTTCGAGTCCTGACACCGGACTCGGTACGGCCCCCTAGGCTGGCACGTACCGCTTTCGCGCCAACCGGCCACGGCACCACCGACGGCGTGCCACCGAACGAGGGGACCCTCTACCCATGAGCACCATGTACGACCCCGACCGGTTGGCCCGGCTGCAGGCCACGGAGCAGGAGCGTTTCGTCCGGACCCATCCGCGCTCCGCCGAGCTGTTCGAGCGGTCGCAACGGTCCATGCCCGGCGGCGTTCCCATGCTATGGATGGTCAAGTGGCCCGGCGCCTTCCCGGTGTACGTGGCCGAGGCGGGCGGCTCGCACTTTCAGGACGTTGACGGGCACGACTACGTGGACTTCTGCCTCGGCGACACCGGCGCCATGACCGGGCACTCCCCGGCCGCCACGGTTGCAGCTCTGAAGGCGCAGCTGGACCGCGGGATCACCTCGATGCTGCCGACCGCGGACGCTCCCGTCGTTGCGGAGGAGCTGGCCCGGCGCTTCGGACTTCCGTTGTGGCAGTTCACGTTGACGGCGACCGATGCGAACCGACATGCGCTGCGGTATGCACGTCACGTGACCGGTCGATCAAAGGTTGTGGTGCACGAGTGGTGCTACCACGGATCGGTCGACGAGACCTTCGCCGTGCTCGACGCGAACGGTGACACGGTGGCGCGGCCGGGAAACATCGGCGCGCCGGTCCCGCTGTCCGAGACCACGAGGGTGGTGCCGTACAACGACGTCGAGGCGCTCGAGCGCGCGCTCGCCCACGGCGACGTCGCGGCTGTCCTGATGGAGCCCGCGCTGACCAACGTAGGCATCGTCCTGCCCGAGCCCGGATACCTCGATGCCTGCCGTGAGCTCACGACCCGCTACGGCGCGCTGTGGATCGTCGATGAGACGCACTGCATCTCGGTGGGCCCCGGGGGCTGGACCGGGACGCACGGACTGACCCCCGACCTGCTGACCATGGGGAAGCCGATCGGGGGAGGCATCCCCTGCGGGACGTTCGGCATGACCGAGGAGGTCGCCGCCCGGATCGAGGCCACTGCCGTCCTCGAGGACATCGATGTCGGCGGGATCGGCGGGACGCTCGCGGGCAACGCGCTGTCACTGGCTGCGATGCGCGTGACACTGACCGAAGTGTTCACCGACGCGGCGTTCGAGGTGATGCGACCGCTCGGTACCGCCTGGGCGGACGGGGTCGACGAAGTCATCGCGGCTCACGGGGCACCCTGGAACTGCAGCCGTCTCGGTGCTCGCGCCGAGTACAACTTCGCGCCGGTCGCGCCACGCACCGGTGCGCAGGCGCACGCCGCCGGCGACTTCCCACTCGAGCAGTACCTGCACCTGCACGCGCTGAACCGCGGCATCCTTCTCACCCCGTTCCACAACATGGCGCTGATGGCTCCAACGACCACCGCGTCGGACATCGACCAGCACACGAAGGCCTTCGAGGAGGCAGTCGCCTCGATCTACGGGTGAGATCCCCTCCAGGAGGCCGGCGGAAGGCCCAGAAACGGGTCTAACCTCCACTGGGCGCACGTCCGACCGGCGAATGTGACAATGTGACCCCTATCCGATCAAGGAAGCCTGAGAGCCGTCTGTCCCAACGGCTTCTGCCCGGTTCGCAGGAATCGACCGAGCGCCTCTTCCGCTCCGGCCTCGTCAAGGGGCGTTGGTCCCGATTTCTGGGTGAGATTGCCGACACAGCGCGCTCAGCGCCGCGTACGAAGGGACCGGATCCCCTCCCGGAGGCCCGCGGAGGGGTATGAGACGGGCCGCATCCCCACCAAGTGGGCGTACGACCGGCGAATTGGGCACGGCTCCCCCACTGACCGATCGGTGGAGTCCGAGTACCTACCGCGCCAACGGCTTCTGCCCTATTGGTGGGTGTAGAAACCAGGCCGATATCGCCTAGCATCACGATCGTAGGCATGTCCCGTCACCCTGGAGTTCCCCCGTGCGCATCACACCGCGCTCCAGCCAGTTCTGGCCGATGTTCGCGCTGTTCGGCTCGCACCTGACCACGGGAGCAGGCCTGCTCACCAAGCTCATGGCCTCTGAGATCGAGGACCGCAAGACGATCGGGCAGAGCATGCGTGACGCCGAGCACGAAGCCGACGAAACGACGCACGAGATCATGAAGGCCGCGAATGCCACCTTCGTGACCCCGTTCGACCGGGAGGACATCTACCGGCTCGCGTCTGCGTTGGACGACGTGATGGACGAGATGGAGGAAGCCGTCGACCTGGTCGTGCTCTATGACCTGCGCGAGTTCCCCGCCGAGTTCGGCGACGTGGTCGAGGTCATCAACCAGTCCGCCGACCTCACCGCCGCGGCCATGCACCGGCTGCGTACCATGTCCGACCTCAGCGAGTACTGGATCGAGATCAACCGGCTCGAGAACATGGCGGACCGCTCGCACCGCACACTGCTGGCGCGACTGTTCTCCGGGGAGTTCGACGCCCTCACCATCTTGAAGATCAAGGACGTGGCCGAGGCGCTGGAGGCCACCGCGGACGCCTTCGAGAAGGTGGCGAACACCGTCGAGAGCATCGCGGTCAAGGAGTCCTGAGCTCTTAATGGACCTCGCGATAATGATCGCGGTCATCGCGGTCGCCCTCTTCTTCGACTACACCAACGGTTTCCACGACGCGGTGAACGCGATAGCCACCTCAATCTCGACGCGTGCCCTGACGCCACGGATCGCCCTCGCCATGGCGGCGTTCTTCAATTTCATCGGGGCTTTCATCGGTACGGGGGTCGCCGCGACCGTCGGCAAAGGGATCGTCAACGTTCCTGCGGGACGCGCCGGGCTCATCATCGTGCTGTCGGCCCTGCTGGGCGCGATCGCCTGGAACCTCATCACGTGGTGGCTCGGGCTGCCCTCATCCTCCTCCCACGCCCTCATCGGCGGGCTCGTGGGGGCGACGATCGTGTCCGCCGGTTCGGTGCAGTGGGGCGGCGTGGTCGACAAGGTCATCATTCCGATGGTGGTCTCGCCCGTCGCGGGATTCGGCCTGGCATTCCTGTTGATGACGGCGATCCTGTGGATCTTCCGCACGCGCAACCCTCACAAGGTCGGTCACGGATTCCGTCTGAGCCAGACCGTCTCTGCCGCCGCCCTGT
>JBDTDW010000187.1:0-8073 GCA_039922855.1 Candidatus Nanopelagicales bacterium
TGAGGATCCGGGCGGCGGCGATGACCACGTACATGAGCCGCGCATCGAAGGTCGTCCACCGACCCGGAGGGCTGGTTCTGGTGTCCGTGCGTGTGGCAGTGGCCATGGGGTCAGCATGGCCCGGCGGGGGTGCGTCGGCCACCCGACGGTCCTTACGGTCCAAGAACACCCCGCCTGAACACTGGTCCGGGCGGTGCGACACGAGGCGCCGCGACGTACGGTCAACCATGGCCACTGCCGGAACGGCCGGCGCTACCTTGTCCGCGGCGGGGTCGACGCACGCGCTGTGGCGGCGTCGGCGAATGCTGCGCTGGGGTGCGGTGGCCGCCGGTTCCGCAGCACTTTTCGCCTCACCCCCCCTGGTCGCCGCGGCGTTCGCGCCCAACGGTGTCGTCCTGACACCCCAACAGGTCGTCGCCGCCGCCGAGGCATCGAGCCACATCTCACACCAAGGCCTGGTCCAGGTCGAAGGCCGACTCGGGCTCCCGTCGCTGCCCTTCGCCGGCAACGCGTTCGGACTGCTCGACCAGGGCACCCGGGTCCGCACCTGGTGGGCTTCGCCCACGTCCTGGCGCACCGACACCCTTAGCGCGGGTGGTCAGGTGGAGCAGTTCGCGATTCCCGGTGCCACGAGGTCCTGGGACTACGAGCAGCAGACGGTGACGGTGCTGGCCGACACCGAAGGGCTCCGCATGCCTCGGACTGTCGACCTGATGCCGCCGGCTGCCGCTCGCTGGCTGCTGTCCCTCGCCGGCCCGGCCGATCGGGCGGTCCCGTTAGCACCCCGCGTGGTGGCCGGGGTCCTCGCCTCCGGTGCCGAGCTCATCAGCGGCGAGGCGGACAGCTCGCTGGCCGCGGTCGAGGTGTGGGTGGAACCCTCGTCAGGGCTGCCGGTCGAGGTCGACGCTTATGCTCGCGGCCTGGCAGTGCCAGTGTTCAGCTCGTATTTCCTCGACCTGTCCTTGAGCACACCGGATCCTGCTGTCCTGTCCCCCAAACTCGACCCGACCGCGGACGTCCACGTGCGACGCTTCGACCTGCTGTCCTTCCTGCGGTCCGTCGGCACCGCAACGCTCCCTTCGTCACTGGCCGACCTGCCACGAACGACGGACACCTCAGCAGTACCTGCCGGTGTCGGGACGTACGGAACCGGGTACGCACGAGCGGTGCTGCTGCAGCTGCCGGACGACCTGCTGGGGCGGGTGCAGTCCACCGTCGGATCGAGCTCGGCCGGTGGGGCGAACTCGGTGCAGTCGTTCGGCGGGCAGGCCACCGTGCTGCGAACCCCCACGTTGCAGCTCGCGGTCCTCGCCACCAGGGCCGGCGGCGGGTTCCTGCTTGTCGGAGCGCTCACCACCGAAGCGATGGACGCCGCGGTACAGGACGTGCTGCGCAAGCTGGCCAACGTACGGCCCTCGAGCGTGACCGGGTGATCGCCACCCAGGCCCTGACCAAGAGGTTCGGCGCCGTGACCGCTGTGGACTCCGTCGACCTCTCCGTGAACGAAGGCGATCGCTACGGGTTCCTGGGCCCCAACGGTTCGGGCAAGACCACCACCGTGCGCATGCTGCTGGGCCTGGTCTTCCCGACGAGCGGCACGGCGCAGGTGATGGGCGTCGATGTGCCGAACGGGTTGCCGCACGTCCTTCCCTCGATCGGATCCCTCGTCGAGGGTCCGGCGGCTTACGGACACCTGTCGGCACGGAGCAACCTCACGCTGCTCGATGCGGCCGGTCCTGGTGGCGGCCGTCAGTCGCGGCGTCGACGGGTCGACGAGGCACTGGAGCAGGTCGGCCTGGCAGGAGTCGGGCGACGTCCGGTCAAGGCGTACTCGCTGGGCATGAGGCAGCGACTGGGGCTGGCGGCCGCATTGCTACGGACCCCGAAGCTGCTGATCCTCGATGAGCCCACGAACGGGTTGGACCCTCAGGGGAGCAAGGAGATTCGCGATCTGCTGCTGACCATGAACCGCGCCGGGACAACACTGTTCGTCTCCAGTCACCTGCTGGCCGAGGTCGAGTCGCTGTGCACGCGGGTCGGGGTGCTCGACCAAGGCAGGCTCGTCCTGCAGGAAGAGCTGGATCAGCTTCGGGCTCCCACCGGACGGACCGTGCTGCGCACCCCCGACGTCGATCATGCTGTGGCACTGCTCGACGGCCGGATCACTGCCCGCGACGGCGACCGACTCGTCGTGCTGGGCGGATCGCCTGAGGACCTGGTCGCGCACCTCGCCGCCGCCGGCGTACGGATCAGCGAGATCTCCGCCGAGCGAGTGACTCTGGAGGACGTCGTGCTCTCGGTGACCTCTCACGGCAACGACCACATCGCGGCATCTCCGTGATCCGCGTCGAGATCGCCAAGCTGCTGCGCCGACCGCGCACCTGGGTGGCCATCGGGCTCCTGTGCCTGCTGCCCATCATCGTCGCGTTCTTCCTCAAGCTCTCGCCGCTGGCCCCCCGCCCGGGCGAGGGTCCAGCGTTCCTGTCGGCAGTGGTATCGAACGGCTCACTGTTCCCCGCGGCCGCCCTCGGGATCGTCCTGCCGCTGTTCCTGCCCGTCGCGGTGGCGGTGATCGCCGGTGATGCGGTCGCTGGGGAGGCAGCGTCGGGAACCCTGAGGTACCTACTGATCCGTCCCGTGGGACGCACTCGGCTGCTGGTCGCCAAGCTGGTGTCGATACTGGTGTTCCTGGGCCTGGCCGTGTCACTGGTCGCAGGGAGTGCGTACGTCGTCGGTGTCTCGCTGTTCGGCTCCAACCCGGTCCTGACCTCGCTGTCCGGCACCGTCATCACGCCGGCGGACCTGGCGCGCAGAACCATGCTCGTGCTCCTGTACGTCGCGTGGTCGATGGTGGGTGTCGCCTCAATCGCCCTGCTGCTCTCCACGCTGACCGACTCCTCGCTGGGAGCTGCGCTCGGCGCGTTGGCGGCGCTCGTCCTCAGTCAGGTCCTGGTCACGCTCGACGCGGCCGACGTGGTGCAGCCCTACCTCCCGACCAGGTACTGGCTTTCCTGGGTCGACATCTTCCGGGACCCGATCCTGTGGCACGACGTGGAACGAGGCGTCCTGGTACAGGGGGGGTACGTCGTGGTGCTGCTCGGGATCTCGTGGGCGGGTTTCATGACCCGGGACATCACGTCCTGAGCCACCGATCACCCTCCCAGGGCCGCGCATTCGGCTGCCGTCGGTGCGGTGAAAGGCGCCGCGGCCAGCGCTCGGACGATGATCGACTGTACGACCGGGTTCGTCGGCAGGCCGGAGTGGTCGACGTTCTGGCCCGGGCACACCGACTGCACCGTGAGGTCGATGGCACCATCCAGGTTCGCGCTGTCCGGTGGAGTCACGACGTCGTCCTGCTCGGTCCAGAGCGACACCCAGGTCGGCCCTGAAGGGACGCCGGACTCGTCAAGACCACGCAGCAGGTCACTGCCCGGAACCAACTGCTGACAGGCGGTCGGGCACAGACCCGTCGCGAACACGGAGGCGAGGCCGGCGACCTGTGTGCCATGGTTCGGCGTACCGAGCAGGACGATTCGCCTGGCCACCCTTGCGCCGCCGTCATCGGTTGCCCACAGCCGTGTCACGATGCCACCGGCCGAGTACCCGACGACATCGACGGAGGTCGTTCCGCCCGCCTGCAGGCCTGCGACCATGTCGGCGAGAGCTTTCGCCTGCACCCGCAGGTCGCCCGTCCCGTCGCCGACCAGATGCAGCACACTCGCCTGGTGCCCGGCCGCGCGCAGCCGGGACGCGAGCTGCTCCAGACTGTCCGTGCTCCCGCCATATCCCGGCACCAGCACCACCGGCCCCGGGGCACCCTGCCGGACCGAGGCAACGCGGGACGTGGCGTGCTGCACCAGCAATACGACAGCCACAACCAGCGCAACCACGCCAACCGCGCCCAGCAGAGCCCAGCTCTGTCGGGGACGAGACCAGGAGACCACCAGTCGACGGTACGTTCTGACCGCCGTACAAGGCGACCACGAATGCGGTGAGCTCATTACGGATCCGGAACGATGCGTGGGGGGCCGGGCCATCTTGTGGCGAGGGTGGCAGGCTGGCCAGGTGGTGCGTGCGGTCCGGAGTCGCCGCCACTCGGGTGCCGTCGTCGCGACCACAGCTGTGGTGCTCCTCGGCGTCGAGCTCGTCGTGCTGTGGCACACGTTGCACCTGCCGAACCGGCTCGATGCAGGGTGGGTGCTGCTCTGGTGGACAGGCGGCGCATGGCTGGGTTTCGCGGCCGCGGCTTGGGCACTGCTGCGTACCCCGCGACCTGCCGCAGTGCCGATTCTTCTGCTCGGAGCGATTGCGCTGCAGCTGCTGGCGATCTCCGTGTCACCGACGACGAGCAATGACGTGAACCGGTACGCCTGGGACGGTCACGTGCAGAGTGCGGGCATCGACCCGTACCGTTATGCGGCAACGGACCCGGCATTGCGGGGCTTGCGTGAAGCCTGGCTGTTCCCGCCTGGTAACCGGTGCCCGGAGCTGCCATCCACGCAGGTGTGCCCGAACCTGAACCACCCGACGGCCCACACAATCTACCCGCCCGTGTCCGAGGCCTACTTCCTGCTGGTGTACCTGCTGGATCCGGGCAGGAACAACGTGTTCCCACTACAGGTCGCCGCCGCGCTGGTGGCACTGCTTGTCACTGGTGCCCTGCTCGTCGTACTGCGGCGTACGGGTGGGGACGTACGACGGGCAGTGCTGTGGGCATGGTGCCCCCTGGTCGTGATCGAGGCAGGGAACAATGCTCACGTTGACGTACTCGCATCGCTTCTCGTGGTCATCGCACTGGGGCTGTTGTCCCGGCGTAAGGCGGTCACCGGCGGCGTAGTTCTCGGATTGTCTATCGCGGCGAAGCTGTTGCCGGTACTGGTGGTTCCAGCAGCTATCCGTCGGCGGCCGCTCGCCGTGCTGCTGGCCTCGGCCGGCGCGGTCCTCGCGGTCTACCTGCCGCACCTGCTTGCGGTGGGTGCCGGCACGATCGGCTTCCTCCCGGATTACGCCGATGAGGAGTACGCCGCCCAGTTCTCCCTGCTCCGACCCTGGGTCCCACCGGTGCTCGTGCTCCCGGTCGCCGTGGTTATCCTCGCCGTCGTCTCCCTTCTCGCCTGGCGCCGCACCGACCCCGACCGGCCATGGCTGACAGCGGCTGTCACCGTCGGCGCCGGATTCCTTGTCGTGACGCCGTCCTACTCCTGGTATGCGCTGCTGCTTGTGCCTCTGGTGGCGCTCGGCGCCGGGGCGGAGTGGCTGGTGCTGGCCGCCGCGATGGTCCCCGTATACCTGTCGGGCACGCTTGGCACGGACGCCCGCACCACACGACTGCTGGCGTACGGGGCTGCGCTGGCTGTGATCGCGGGTGTCGCCGTCTGGCGTCGCCTTCGGCCCTACCCCGTCCCGGTTGCGACGACAGAGGAAGTAGCGCTGCGATGACCGTAGATGCAGAGTTCGCAGTTATCGGCGGCAGCGGTCTCTACCACCTGACGTACGACGTCGTGCAGGTGGACGTACCTACTCCGTACGGGGCACCGACGGCCCCGGTCTCGCTCGCCACGATCGGCTCCGCACGAGTTGCGTTCCTGCCGCGACACGGTGCCCGGCACGAGTTCCCCCCGCACGCGGTGAACTACCGCGCCAACATCGACGCGCTGCGCCAGCTGGGGGTGACACGGGTATTTGCGCCGTGTGCGGTCGGTTCGTTGCGAACCGACCTGGGGCCCGGGAGCCTCGTCGTACCCGACCAGCTGGTCGACCGTACTCACGGCCGGGCGCAGACCTTCCACGACCGGTTCGACGGCGCACCGGCCCACGTTGAGTTCGCTGACCCGTACTGCCCGGTGCTGCACGACGCCGTGATCGCGTCCGCGGCGCAACAGGGCTGGGCCGCCGTCGATCACGCCACGATGGTCATCATCGATGGGCCGCGCTTCTCCACTCGCGCGGAGTCACGGTTCTTCGCGTCGCAGGGCTGGGACCTGGTGAACATGACTGGGCAGCCCGAAGCAGTCTTGGCACGGGAGGCTGGCCTGTGCTACACCCCGATCGCCCTCGTGACTGATCTCGACGCGGGTCTGGTGACCGGTGGGGGCGTGTCGGTGGCCGAGGCCCTCGCCGTCTTCGCAGCGCACACCGAGCGACTCCGGGGCCTGCTCGTCACGGTGCTCACCACGCTCGCGGCGCAGTCACCGTCTCGGGTCGGGAAGCCTTGCGGCCCGGTCAGCAGGTGCGACCCAGAACCCACCGCCCATCCTAGGGTTTCCGGATGATCGCCATTGCAGATCGTACGACGTGGTGTGGCACGCCCACTGCGGCCGTGGCCACCGATTCTGACAATCGGCGCACAAGCGCCGCTCAGCACCCCGGCCGCGCCAACTGGGTGCTGCTCTGGTCGGCGCCGAACGAGGCTAACGCACGTGCGAACCTCGTCGCCGGCACCTGGGCAGCGACCACACGCGCATCCGCAATCGTGTCGACGTCGCGCAGCAAGCGGCAGTCACCCACGGTGCGGCCAGAAGTCAACAACCGAGCGTGCTGCACCTGGTAGGTGCTCGAGGTGCTCATCGGGACACCGGGGAACACACCCGGTTCCGGATCCCGCATGGCGATCAACCAGTACCCGCCGTCGACGGCAGGTCCCAACCACGAGTCCACCGCCCCGAAGTCGACCTGCAGGTCCGCCGGCAGGATCTGCGGGGTATCCATGCCCACCAGCACCGCCGGTCCCCTGACCCCGGCGAACGCGGCAGCGAGGCGCCGGTCCAAGCCGCCGCTCACCTGCGGCGCCACTTCGATGCCGGCAGGGAGCCAGTCACCCGGGCGACCGTCCAGCACCACCAGGCGCCGTCGAGCTGGCGCTGCCATGACGGCCTCGAGCGTGTCGGCAAGGGCCGCGGCGGCAAGTCGAGCAGCCTGGTCCGGTGTCAGGTCGGGCACCAGGCGGGTCTTCACCCGACCCGCAACAGGTTCCTTGGCAAGTACCAGCAGGGTCGGTTCGGTGCCGGGTCCGCTGCTGCCGGCTCCATGTCCGCGACTCGTCACGAGTTGACCGTAGCTGGCCAACGACCTCACCACATCCTTGCCGGGTTACCCACTCCTGACGGCCCGAACCGCACAGCGGCAGGCCTTCCCGGTTGGCAACAACATCTCCAGCGCCTGCCGCGCCACGACCGGGCTCAATTACCGTAGGCACGGCGTCGCAATTCTCGGTGCCGCGTTCAACGACGCCAGTCTCCTAGACTTCAACCCGAGTCGGTATTTGGGCCGCCATTGCTGCAGCTGAGCTTGTATACCTGCGAAACGTGTGGCCCTGATCGGGTGACGCGGACTCTTCGACCAGGAATATTCGGCCAGGATCGTGGCCGCACTGCACGCATTCGCGGTCGGCAACTATGTCGTGGGGCTTGCCTCGCGGTTCTGCAGGTCCAGCGGCCGTCGGTACATATTCGTAGCGCAGGCGTCGATGTTCTTGCCGCAACCACCCCCCTGCGCGTTCAACCCCACGTTCTGGGGGGCGCCACCACGATCCGGCCAGCATGGCTCAGGAGGGGCCGACGGACAGTAGACCGGATCTTACGAATTGCTAACGCCCAGCCATCGACCGCGCCACTGCCGCGGGATCTGCGGCGCCTCACCAAGAGGTGGCTGACCGCTTGATCGAGGGTGCTCTGCACTGCAGCGATAGAGCCTGGTGCACGGAACAGGACGTGGATCTGAGTTGCCTGCGCGTTGAAGCCCACTACCATCAAGGAATGGCACCCGCCCGGCACGTCGTCGACGGCGGCGAGTTGGGGTGTGGTGAGCTGTTGTTATCGCTGGTGCGGGGGATCGCCGGGCTGCCAGCGGGGACGGAAGTGCGAGTTGTGGCATCGGATCCGGCTGCGCCGATCGACATCCCGGTGTGGTGCCACTTAACAGGGCACGGGTACCGCGGACGGTCGACACATCTGGGTCGTTCGTGCTACGACATCGAGCTTCTGTACGAACCGCGCCCCCGGAATCAAGTAAAGGATTCTGCGGCGGCGTCGTAAGCAGTCCGCCATCGTCACACGGTCCGGCCCGCTGGCCGGC